>VBJX01000176.1:0-528 GCA_005879775.1 Chloroflexota bacterium | reverse complement strand
TCGGTTTCCGAACATGCGCGCCATGGACATGGCGAAGAGCCCGGTCAGCAGCCCGACCAGCCCGTTGGCGACGCTCCAGTTCCATGAGGTGAGGAGCCCCCACCCGCTGATCTGGTCTGCGATCGCGTTGCCGACCAGGCCTACGAAGAGGCCAACGATCGGTCCGAACGCGAACCCGAAGAAGGTCACCAGTGCGAATCCGGGTCGCGCGGAGACGCTGGCGGTTCCCGGAAGAATGAAGCTGAACTGCGCGGCGACCGCGTAGAGTGCGGCTCCGATCGCCGCATAGACGATCGTCCGGGCATTCACCTCCCACATCGACTCCGTGGGCTCGGCGGTCATGGTGGTCATCCGCTATCTCCTCCTAGAACCCTCAAACACCGGTCGGGTGAGTCTGCTCGCGGGCGATGACCGAGCGAGCCAGCGCGTGCGCGTCCAGGAACCGCTCCGACCCATCACGCCACGCCAGGTTCGCACTGATAAGCGACGTTCGGCGCAAATTCGACGCAGCCCATCGCGCCTCATCAT
>VBJX01000009.1 GCA_005879775.1 Chloroflexota bacterium | reverse complement strand
GGGTCCACGAGCTCCCCGTCGAGACAGAGCCGCACGCCCCCGACGGCGTCGATCAGGTCGGCGAAGCCCTGCAGGTCGACCGTGGCGTAGAACTGCATCGGGAGCCCCAGGTAGAGCCCGATCGCCCGTTCCAGGGTGCGCACCCCGCACTCCCTGGTGGTGGATGGGAGGTCGGGGCACCAGGTTCCGGGGTCACGGTCGGCATCGGTCGAGAGCTGGTTGATCTTCAGCGGATAGACGCCGTCGGGATAGACGCTGCGGTCCGGAAGGGGCACGGAGCCGGTGTCGCGCGGCACCGAGACCATGACCGCGGTGCGTGCCACCGGATCGATGCTGACCGCCAGGATCGTGTCGGTGAGCGCCTCGTTGCCGCGCCCCTCCCCGGAATCGATGCCGAGCAGCAGGAAGGTGACCCGTTGCGTGCCGTCCCAGCGGTATTCGGGGCGGTTCAGCGGGCCGCCACCCCCTGGAGAGGCGAGGCTGCCGGCGAAGACGTTCGAAAGGGTGGCGTCGATGCGCCCGATCACCAGGGCGGCCCAGGCGTGCATCCCGATGGTGGTGACCAGCAGCAGGGCGACGATGGAGAGCGAGCCGGCCTGGCGCGCCTGTGCAACGTGGGGGTGGGCCGAGGGTCCCTCGGCTGCCAGGCCGATGGCCAGGCCCGCCTGTCCCACGGAGGCCAGCCGCCAGGCCATCAATGCCAGGTCGAGCACGATGGCGCCGACCAGGAACGACGAGGAGAGGAGCTCGTTGCGCAGCTGTGTGGCAAACAGGGTGGCGACGGCGACCACCGCCAGCACGAGCAGGAGCACGGGGGCGGCGAAGATGGCCGCCAGGCGTGGCTGGCCGGCATAGGCCTGCCCCAGGCCAGGGAACAGGAACGAGAGGAGAGCCGCCAGCGAGGGGTGCTTCGGCCGCGGGCGAACCGTCAAATGGGCACCTTCGTGCGAGCGTGTCGTGCGGGCGGCGCCGCATTCTAGCAAAGACCTGAGCGTGGCCATTTGGAGGGGATCGGTGCGCGGATGCGCCGGAAACTCGGTATCGGTGCCCAGTACCTTTGCGCCAGCCGAGCGCCCAGCCCTAGACTAGCGAGGGGCGTCGTGGGCAGCCCTCAGGTCCAGGTCATCCGTCCACTGCGCGAGGTACCGTGATCAGCGACGTCGCATTCATCGTCATCAGCGCGACCGTGGCCGGCCTCCTGGGGATTGCGGCCGCGGTGGCGGTTCTCCAGGAGCGCGCAGCGCGGAAAGCGACCGCCGCTGCCGAAGCGGATGGTGCCGGGGGGGCGTTGACCGCAGCAGATAAGTACGGCCCATCCGGCCCACCTGCCGGATCGAGGGCCGGCTATGACGCCGTGCTGCGTGTCGTCTGGTGGCTGAGCATCGTCGGCGTGATGGCGGGTGTTGGGCTGTCGAACGCCTATCCGGGCACGCAGACGCAGATCTTCGGTGTCGGCCTGGCGGCCGCCGCCCTCGTCGTGGTCCTCCACGAGATCGCGCCCCATCGGCCACGGACCACCCTGGCCAGCACGGTCGAGGTGCTCGGCGCGCTGGCCTTGATCAGCGGGCTCGTCATCCTCACCGGTCGCGCCGACTCCCCGTTTGTCTTCATCTATCACGTCCTGGCGGTGGCGGTGGCGCTCACCGTCGGCGGCTGGGCGGCGATGGGCGTGGCGGCGGCCGCCTCGCTCGCCTACCTTGGGATCGCCTGGCTGGATCCCGACCGCGTCGCCTTCAACGGCCCGGAGCTGCTGCGCATCGGGCTCAACACAGGCTCGATCTTCGTGCTTGCCTACCTGGCGGGCGTCTTCGCCAACGGCGAGCGCCGGCTGCGGGCCACCATCGAGCGGCTCTGGCGAATCGACTACCTGACCGGTCTGATCCGTCGAGAGGAGCTCGGCGTCACGCTCGAGCAGGAGGTGCTCCGCTCCCGCCGCAGCGACCGACCCTTCTGCCTGCTGATGATCGACATGGACGGCCTGAAGGCGATCAACGACACGAGCGGGCACGAGCGCGGAGACACGGTGCTGCACGCGGTTGGCAGCGCGATCCGTCGCTCGACACGCGCGGTCGACTCCGCCTTCCGGTATGGCGGGGACGAGTTCGTGGTGCTCCTGCCGGAGACCGAGTACCGCGGCGCCTACCTGGTCGCCGAGAAGATCCGGATCGGGGTCGAGGATCTGGGGCTGACGGCAACCTCCTCGGACCTGGTGACCAGCGTCAGCATCGGCCTCGTCTCCTACCCCGAGGACGGCGTCTCGGCCGAGGAGCTGCTGATCGCCGCCGACCGGGCCATGTACCACGCCAAGGGTCTCGGCAAGAACCAGATCAGCGGCAATCCACGCCCGCCTCGGCGCCTGGCGATGGTCGTCGAGCCGGTGCGGGCCGAGGAGGATCGGCAGCCGCTGCCTCGTCCCGAAGTGATACACGTCGGCGGGGGCAACCACGAGCCGACCGATGAGTCCGAGCCCGATCCCGGCGAGATGCGCCGCCAGATCGCGGCAGCCCAGCGGGGTTGCCACCTGACCGGTTAGTGCTCGGTCACCACCGCGTACGTCGGGATGATCTCCCACCAATACACCCCGATAGGCAGCACGACGCGCTTTCCGGTCGCTGCGTAGGTCCAGCGCGTGCCGTCCTGGCCTGTTGGGCGCGACCAGACCAAGTCGATTGCGTGCCCGTTGACGTACAGCGTTCCCGTTCCGGAGCCCACCAATTGGTGGACTCGACGCGGGCTGCCGCCCGGATCGAGGCTTGAGTAGTCGATCGTCTCGACCACCTTTTGGACGACCACGCATCGGGCCGTGACCGGCCGGCCTGTCGCCTCATCACTGATCGGCACGCCGGCATCGCTCCGGCGCCAGAGACCACTGATCAGGTCCCAGCTCCAGGCGAAGCGCCAGTACCCGTTGGTCTGGATCTGGACCGAACTGATCGAACGCCCCGTGGGAACCTGGACGTTGCGCACGAAGTCAAACTGCTGACAGAGGTTGCCGACTCTTCCCGCCAGGCCGTCGAGTTGCGCTGAAGTGCCGAATGCGCCACGGGTGGCCTCGATGTCGGCGTAGAGGTCATGTGGGGCGGGATGGCTGCCAAAGCGGCTGAACCATGGCCACCCGCCCTTGATCCCGTTGACGTAGGGCATGTGTGCGTCGTGGAAGAGGGTCATTGCCTTGGTCGCTCCGCCGAAGAAATAGGGGAGAACGTGGAGGTCGCGCCAGACGTCGAGCGTGTAGTAGCGCGCGCTGCGCACGGGCCCCGTCAGGCCGAGGGTCGGCTGGCAAAGAAAGATCGCCGTGAAGCGAGTCGTGTCGCCTTCGACGGTCGCCTCGATCACCATGTCGGCTCGAGAGAGGTTGCGGCCCGGGCGAGCCGCAGGGTGATTGTCGATCTGCACCGCCAGCGCGACCGGCGAGAGGGGGCCGTTACTCCCCAGCGGGATTCCGTTGAGCGGGCATACTGCGACCGGCGGCGGCTCGCTGGGGGATGGGGTGGCGGAGGGCGACCCGGATGACGAGGCCCCGGCCGACTGCGTCTGAGAGGGGCTCACGGTTGCGGCCGGAGCGCCCAACCCGTTGAGGACCATCCATCCGCCAGCGCCCAGTGCCACGACCGCGGCCGCCGCGATGGCCGCCTGCCACCAGCGGGGCGGCCAGAAGCGGGTCAGCGCCAAGGTCAGGCTCGCTCGGATCGGCATCGCGTGTCACCATTGAACCATGCAAACCCGCGCGGCGTCGGACTCCGCCGCCAGACCCACGGTCAATGCGCACGCCCCGCTCGCCGCGTTCCTCTCGTTCCTCTTCCCCGGGCTTGGTCAGGCCTACAACGGTCAAGGCCGTCTTGCCTGGCTGCTCGCGGCGCCCATCTTCGTGGTGGTGTTTGGCGTGGCCATCGGCGTGGCCGGCTCGATCGCCCTGGCCCGCCTGCTCGACGTCAGCTTCCTTCTGGGCCTGGTGGTCCTCGACGCGGCGGTCCTCGGCTGGCGGCTCGTGGCGATCCTGCAGGCGCACACCAGGCTCGAACCGCTCAGTCCGCGACGCTGGACGAGCGGCGTCACAGGTCTGATCGTGATCGTCACCTTGGGCATGCACGCCATCCCGGGCCTCTACGCGCTCAAGGCGGTCGACACACTCAACTCGGTCGCGCTCGGCGGCGCAGGTGGCAGGGCGGTGGGGGACATCCCGGCCTTCTCCAACTTGCCGATCCCCTCCGCTCAGCCTGATGTTCAGCATGGGGAACGCGTAAACGTCCTCCTGGTGGGCATCGACGCCGCCCCGCAGAGGACGACTCAGCTGACCGACACGATGCTGGTCATCAGCCTCGATCCGTTGGGAACCCGTTCGGCGATGATCTCAATACCGCGCGATCTCTACGGCGTCCCGCTCCCCAATGGACAGCCCTACAACCACAAGCTCAACTCGCTGATGGCAGTCGCCAACGCCCATCCGGACGAATACCCGCTGGGTGGGGTCGGAACGTTGAAGTCGACGATCGGCAAGCTCCTTGGCGTGCAGATCAACTACTTTGCAGCCATCAACCTGATCGGCTTCAAGGACGCGGTGGACGCCATTGGCGGGGTAGACATCACCGTCCACCGGGCAATTCACGATCCGACCTACAGTGATGAGTTCGGCCACAAGGTCGGATTCTTCATCGAGCCAGGCACGTACCGCATGGACGGCCGTACGGCGCTGGCCTATGTCCGCTCGCGCAAGGGTCTGGGGGACAGCGACTTCACCCGCGCCGATCGCCAGCAGCAGCTCCTCGCCGCGCTCCGCGGCAAGCTGACCGCCGGCAACCTGCTGCTCTCCCTTCCTGGTCTGCTCGACGCGGTCAAGGACGCGGTTGCCACCGACGTCCCCGGCAGCCGGCTTCCGGTCCTCGCCCAGGCGGTGCAGGAGGCCGATATGACCCAGCTGCAGCGGATCGTCCTGCAGCCTCCGGAGTACATGTCGGTGAACGCGCACTCATCGGCCGGCTATATCCTGATCCCCAACCTTGACGCGATCCGCGCAATTGGCGAGGCGCTGCTGGCGAATGCACCCTCCTCGCCCCCTCCCGACTAGACTCGCTCAGGTCATGCCGGGCTTCGCCACTCGTGCCATCAAGGCCGCAAGCCGGGTTCCTCCCGCGCCCCAGCCACCGGTGAACGTCCCGGTCTACCTGAGCAGCACGTTCGAGGTGGGCAGCGCGCTCGAGCTTGCCGAGCTCCTCGAGTTCCAGCGGCCGGGCCATAGCTACAGCCGATACTCGAATCCGACGCACGAGGCACTGGAGTTGGCCCTCGCCGAGCTCGAGGGCGCCGAGGCATGCCAGATCACCGGGTCCGGGATGGCGGCCATCCACGCGGTGATCCTCTCGCTGCTGCGCAGCGGCGACGAGCTCCTCATCCCGCGAGCGGTCTACGGCGGCGTGGTCGGTTTGAGCGGTGCGGTCCTGGATCGAGCCGGGATTGCGACGCGAGCGGTCGAGACCACCGATCTGGCGGCCGTCGAGGCGGCCATCGGGGATCGGACCCGCCTGATCTGGCTGGAGACGATCAGCAACCCGACCACAGCGATGGCCGATGTCGCTGCCGTGGCGGCCATGGCCCACGCACGCGACGTGATGGTCGCGGTCGACAACACCTTCGCCTCGCCCTACCTGGCCAATCCGCTCGCCCTCGGGGCGGACCTGGTCGTCCACTCCACCACCAAGTACGTCGGTGGCCATTCCGACATCACCGGGGGAGCAGCACTGGGCAGCGCGGAGCTGATCGCGGGGGTCCGCAAGGTCGTGATCAACGCGGGGGGCAACGCCTCTCCAATGGAAGCCTTCCTGGCGCTGCGCGGCCTCAAGACGCTTGCCCTGCGCATGGAACATCACAGCGCCACCGCCCTGGCCGTGGCCGGCGCCCTCGAGGGCGCCCCGGGGGTCCATGCGGTTCGCTATCCGGGCCTCACGTCACATCCGCAGCACGCGCTGGCCGTGCAGAACCTGCGCGGAGGGATGGCAGGTGGCATGCTCGCCCTGGAGCTGAGCGGCGGTCGCGTGGCCGGCGAACGCTTCCTCGACCTGCTGCACGTCGCGGTGCACGCCACCAGCCTCGGGTCGGTCGAGAGCCTGTGCAGCCATCCGGCATCCTCTTCGCACCGACAGCTGGGTGAGGCCGAGCTGGCCGCTGCCGGGTTGACGCCCGGGATGATCCGGGTCTCCATCGGCCTGGAGGATGCCGATGATCTGATCGCCGACCTTGCCTCGGCGGCGGCAGGAGCTGCCGCCTGACAAGCGTCATCGACCTGTGGCGGGCCGTCGATCCTGGGGCGCGCCTCGTGTCGGGGGCGATCGAGGCCCTCACCCAGCCGGTCCGTGGCGTCCTTCGTACGCGTGCCGCCCCGCCACAGCTGCCGCCGGCCGTCGAGGGCGAGGCGCTCGTCGTCGACTCCACGCTGGCCGCGGGGCGACCCCTCGACGCGCTCGTTGCGCTCCTCGATGCTGCCGGCCTGCGCCCTGCCTGCCTCTTCCTCGCGGCCGCCGAGGTGCGACCGCACCCCGAAGCGGCCGATGCGCGCCTGCCGATCCTGGCCAGTGGGCGTCCAGCCGGGCAGCTGACCGACCTGCTCGGCGCCCACCTCCGCGCGGAGACCGCGGAGCTGGCACGGCTCGGGGCGGAGCTGCGACTTGCCGCAGCCGAGGCCGCGCTGGCCGATCCGGAGCCCGCGGCCGCCGGCGGTGCCGTTGCCGCTCGCATCCTGCGCGGCGTGGCGGTGGCCGCCGACGGCGAGCTGCGCAGCGTCCATCCGCGACCCGCAGGTCGCGCTCTGGCGGCTCGCTTCGTCGCCACCTACGGGCGGCTGCTCTCGGGCGCCGCCTCGCGGGCGGAGAGCACGCGGCACACCCGCGACGGGCTCTGGCTGCTCGAGCGCCGGATTCGCCCGGGGGCGGCGCTCTGGCTCTTCGATGACATCCCGTTTGCCAGGGTGGACGAGGTGGCGGCCGATGCCCTGACGATGACCCTCCGCGCCCTGCTCCGCCGCTCGGCCAGGGCGGGCGCCACGATCAGGCCGGCAGCCGTCCGCAGCCCGGCCACTGTCGACCGCTCCACGGATCGGATGCAGCAGACCCTGCTGGCCGTTGCGCGTGCCAACGGGCGGGTTGCGCCTGCGGCGCGCGCTCTCGGCGTGCACCGCAACACCATCCTCTATCGGCTCCGCCAGGCAGCCGCACAGGGGGCGCCTGATCCGCGCCGGCCAGAGGAGGCGCTGCGGATCCTGGCTGCCGAGGCCCGCCGCCTGCGCTGATGGTCAGGCGCTGACGGTCGCGCCGAGGCGGCGCGTCTGTGCACTATGCACAATGATCAACGGCGCTGACCCGGCGCGCATGGCTGCCGTGGCGGGCCTCTCCCGGGTAGCCTCGTGGACGTCAATCACGAACCGCTGGACCCCCGTAAGGAGCTTCCCGAGAGATGGCCAACAAGGACCTCGCCGCTGCCCTCAAGCTCGCTGAGGAGAAGAACCTGGGATTCGTCAGCCTGCAGTTCACCGACATCGTCGGGCAGGTGAAATCGGTGCAGGTCCCGATGCACCAGCTGGAGGAGGCGGTCGAGCACGGGAAGTGGTTCGACGGGAGCAGCATCGAGGGCTTCGCTCGCATCGCCGAGTCGGACATGTTCCTGGTGCCGGATCTGGCCACCTTCGCGCCGATCCCGTGGGAGCCCGGATTCGATGGTGATGGCAAGGAGACGCCAACCGGCGCGGCGCGCGTCATCTGCGATGTCTTCACCCCCAACGGCGACCCGTTCCCCGGAGACCCGCGCTGGGTGCTCCGGCGCCAGCTGGAGAGGGCAAAGAAGCTCGGCTACGTGCTCAACACCGGGCCGGAGCTCGAATTCTTCCTGCTCCGTCGTGGCGACCACGAGGTGGAGGCGCTGCCGCACGATGCGGCCGGCTATTTCGACCTGTCGAGCGACCTGGGGACAGTCGTGCGCAAGGAGATGATGAACGACCTGGAAGCCTTCGGGATCAAGGTCGAGACCGCCCACCACGAGGTCGCCACCGGGCAGCACGAGATCGACTTCGAATACGCCGATGCCCTGCGCACCGCCGACAACGCGGTCACCTTCAAGACGACCCTGAAAGCAGTGGCTGCCCGCAAGGGGCTGTACGCCACCTTCATGCCCAAGCCGTTCTTCGGGATCAACGGCTCGGGGATGCATACCCACCAGAGCCTGTGGGACATCAAGAAAGGCAAGAACGCCTTCGCCGACGCCAGCGATCCCTATGGCCTTTCGTCAGTGGCGCGCAGCTACATCGCTGGAGTTCTGGAGCATGCCCGCGGCATGATCGCGGTGCTGGCTCCGCTGGTGAACAGCTACAAGCGCCTGGTCCCCGGCTATGAGGCGCCGGTCTACATCGGCTGGGCGCGGATCAACCGCTCGGCGCTGATCCGCATTCCGCAGATCAGCAAGGGACAGCTGAACAGCACGCGCATCGAGCTGCGCTGCCCGGACCCGGCCTCCAACCCGTACCTTGGCTTCGCCTGCATGCTCGCCGCGGGTCTGGATGGCATTGCCCGCAAGCTGACGCCCCCCGATCCGGTCGAAGAGAACCTCTACCACTTCGACGCCGCCAAGCTCGAGAGCCGCAAGATCCGCCAGCTGCCGGGCACGCTGCACGAGGCGATCGGCGAGCTCTCCGCCGACAAGGTGATCTCCGAGGCGCTCGGCGAGCACGTCTTCGAGCGCTTCGTCGAAGCCAAGAACGAGGAGTGGGACGAATACCGGATGCAGGTCACCAGCTGGGAGGTGGATCGCTACCTGGAGGCGTTCTGAGCGTGGCGCCGCCACGCGGGACGCCGGTACCAGGACGATCGGGCTCGGCCGGCCGGTTTGACACGCGGCTATACTGGCCGTCGGTTCGCGATGGCACGCTGCCCTAACGCCGTCGCATTCGCAGGGACCTGAGGGAGCGCCGTGGAGCAAGTTTCGCGCCAGGGCACCGTGTCCGGCGTCGTCCCGACGCCGCGCCTGCTCTACAGTTTTGCCAAGCGCGTCGTCGACGTGTTCTTGTCGATCCTGGCACTGGTCGTCTTCTCGCCGGTCCTCCTCTTGATCGCCGTCGCGATCTGGCTCGATTCCGGGCTGCCGGTCCTCTATCGCTGCGAGCGAATCGGGCGCTACGGCCAGCCGATCATCGTGCTCAAGTTCCGCACGATGCGGGACGGCAGCCATCACCACCTCGAAGAGCTGCTGACCGCCGACGAGGAAAAGCGACTCGAGTACGGTTCACGTCGCAAGCTGCGCGACGACCCGCGACGCACGCGGGTCGGCACCCTCCTGCGGAGGACGTCGCTGGATGAGCTGCCGCAGCTCGTCAACGTGCTCGCCGGCGAAATGAGCCTGGTCGGACCCCGTCCCTACTTCCCCGGTGAGCTCGCCCGGCGCGCCGAGGCGGCCGAGATCCTGCGCGTCCGCCCCGGGATGACCGGCCTGTGGCAGGTGAATGGCCGCTCTGATCGCACGTTCGAAGAGCGGATCGGGCTCGATGTCGAGTACGTCAGACGTCGCAGCCCGCTCCTCGATACGGTGATCGTGCTGCGCACGTTTGCCGCGGTGATCAGCGGACGGGGAGCGTACTAGCTCTCGTTCACCCCGCCCTGGCCACGTAGCTGCCCTTCCCGGGCTGCCCACCATTGGCCGATGGACCCCAGATCGGTGGCCCAGATGTCGGTCGCGGCTGCCAGCCGGCGCAGCGTGATCTGGTAGCACTCCCCCCACGTCCTGAAGACCCGATTGCCGGGGTACGACGTGCGGACATGCCAGTCGAGGACGCCCAGGCCGCCCACCTCGCGAACCTCCTCGATGGCCGCCCATAGCCGGTCGGCGGCCTCCTGCGCGGATGCGCCCGTGCGAAAGAGCGCGCCGTCCATGGCCAACACAGGCAGCTGCAGCACGCCGAGCGATCGGCCCAGCTCGGGGTCCCACGGCCGAAACGGAAGCGCGATCCCGCGTCGAAACCCGAGGTCGTCATTGAAGGCGAGGGACGAATCGAACTGGAATCCGGCCGTCTCGTGGTGACGCAGCGTCATCTCCGGGCGGTCTCCCAGGTGCCAGTAGTGATGACGCAGCGTTCGAACTTCGACGCGTGCGAGCTCAGAGAGCCGCGCCCGCTCAGCTGCGAGGCGATCCGGCGACCGATAGGCGTTATAGCTTGCGTGCAGGCCGATCTCGACACCATCGCTGGCCAGGGCCGCCAGCAGGGCTTGAAACCTGGGCCAGGCGATGTCGTAGTGAACGTCGTGCCGCGAGCCATAGGCTCCCTGGCTTGGCATGGCGGCGAAGAGCAGTGTCGACTGCATCCCGAGCTCGCGTTCGCTCTCGAGCACCTGCTCGAAGAGCCAGAAGTCGTCCCGCTCCGGGTCTCGAAACCACGCCACGGCGTCGCGACCGAAGCGTGCGACGACGTCCGGCCGGTCGATCGACGTCGTGCGAGAGGCCGATCGCCGCCCGCCGCCCCACGGGCCATGCGGGGAGCCCGCCGCGCAAGCCCACTGCTTCGAGGGCAGCGCGCAGCGCCGCGGCGTAGAGGTTGACGATCGGTCGGGTGGCCAGCCCGGCTGCCCCATGGGCGGTGTCGCCCGGGCGAGCTCGCCCGTGCTGATCGGGGGCAATCGAGGCCGCGTCAACGTCCCGATCGGTCACCAGGGCCAAGGTGGCGGCCACCACGTCGAAGGGAAGCCGAGCGCCCTGGCTCCCCGGGCGAAGCCGGCCTCCAAGGAGGTCCCTCCAGAGACGATCGCCGGCCCGCCGGGGGATGAACGCACAGGCCCGATGCGTGTCGCTGAGCGCCCCACCGTAGTGCAGGCAGGGCCCGGCCGGAGAGGTGGCGGCGTTTCCTGGCGTGAGCCGGACGCCGATGGCGCCAGCCAGCAGCTCGATGGCATAACGAACCTCAGGAGGGGAATCGCCGGCGATCAGCGCCACGCTGGGGACGGCGCTCATCCGTGGCGCAGCCGTTCCTCTGCCACTCGTCGGGTGGCGCCGTCCATTG
>VBJX01000021.1 GCA_005879775.1 Chloroflexota bacterium | reverse complement strand
CGGGTCGGCGGCGCTCCGCCAGGGAAGCTGCAGGTCATGGTCCCACTCGCCCCGTGGCGCCAGCTCGGTGCCCATGAAGAGGAGCTTCTTGCCGGGCTGCCCGGCCTGGTTGACGAGCACCGAGCGAAGGTTGGCGAAGCGCTGCTTCTCGCTGCCCGGCATCTTGCCCAGCAGCGACTGTTTCTCGTGCACCACCTCGTCGTGCGAGAGCGGCAGAATCCAGCGCTCGCCGCCCAGATACATGCCGCGGAAGGTCAACCGCCGATGGTGGTAGCGTCGGTAGCTCGGATCACGGGCGAAGTACTCGAGCGTGTCGTGCATCCAGCCCATGTCCCACTTGAAGTCGAACCCGAGCCCGCCCTCCGCCGGCGAGCCGCTCACCGCCGGAAAGGCGGTCGACTCCTCGGCCGCCGTGACGATCCCGGGCATGGCCCGGTGGGTGGTGACGTTGAGCTGCCGGATGAAGTCGATCGCCTCCAGGTTCTGGTTGCCCCCGAGCCTGTTCGGCTTCCACTCGCCCGCCTTGCGCGAGTAGTCCAGGTAGAGCATCGAGGCCACCGCGTCCACGCGCAGCCCGTCGACGTGGAACTCCTCGAGCCAGTAGAGGGCGTTGCCGGTCAGGAAGCTGCGGACCCACGGGCTGGCATAGTCGAAGACGAAGGTGCCCCAGTCCGGATGCGCCGCGCGCCGCGGGTCGGGGTCCTCGTACAGCGGCGTCCCGTCGAAGCGGGACAGGGCGTAGTCGTCCTGGGGAAAGTGGGCCGGGACCCAGTCCAGGACCACCCCGATCCCTGACCGATGCAGGTGATCGACCATGGCTCGCAGCTGGTCGGGCGTGCCGAAGCGCGAGGTGGGGGCATGGAAGCCGGTCACCTGGTAGCCCCACGAACCGTCGTAGGGGTGCTCCGCGATCGGCATCAGCTCCACATGGGTGAACCCCAGGCGGCGGCAATGCTCCGCCAGGCGCCGCCCGAGCTCCGGGTACGTCAGCCAGCTGCCATCCCGACGTCTTCGCCACGAGCCCAGGTGCACCTCGTAGATGTTCATCGGCGCACGCTGCCAATCAATGCCGCCGCGGCGCTCCATCCAGGAGCCATCGCGCCACCGGTGGCGGCTCGGAGCTGCGACCCGCGAGGAGGTGCCGGGTGTGTGGTCCATGGCCCGGCCGAACGGATCGGCCTTCAGGCGCCTGCGGCGGTCGGCGCCCAGGACGGAGAACTTGTATCTCGCACCGGCCTCGAGGCCCGGCACGAAGCGCTCCCACACCCCCGCGCCGGTGAGGCGCCGCATCGGCCAGCGGCGGGCGTCCCAGGCGCAGAAGTCACCCACGACGCTCACCCGTCGCGCGCCGGGGGCCCAGAGCGAGAAGAAGACGCCCGCCTGGCCGGCCGACTGCCCGGCACGGGCGCCCAGCACCTGCCAGGGCCGCGGATGAGCCACCTCATCCAGCAGCAGGAGGTCGGGTTCGCCGATAAGGCTGGCCGGTGCGGACATCGGGCTAACCATACCGATCCGCGCTTTGACGATCAGCGTTGCCCGCGCCTGCCCGATCCGTCAGACTCGACTCCGCGCCCCGCCTCCGGCGGGCGCCCCCGTTTCGCGGCACCCGCTCGGCTAGCGCGGAGGCATCTTGGGCATCTTCGACGGCCTCCTCGGTCTCCTCTCGCATGACGTCGGGATCGACCTGGGGACCGCCAACACGCTCGTGACAGTCCGGCATCGCGGGATCGTGATCAGCGAGCCGAGCGTGGTCGCCATGGACACCCGCACCAAGCGCGTGCTCGCCATCGGCGCCGAAGCCAAGCGGATGGTGGGCCGGACACCGGCCAACATCGTCGCCATCCGGCCGCTGCGCGACGGCGTCATCAGCGACTTCGACGTGACCGAGCAGATGCTCCGCTACTTCATCCAGAAGGTCCACGATCGCTACGCGCGGATCCCGCGTCCGCGGGTCCTGGTCGGGATCCCGTCGGGCGTGACCGAGGTCGAGAAGCGTGCCGTTCGCGACGCCACCCTGAACGCTGGCGCGCGCTGGGCACGACTCATCGAGGAGCCGATGGCCGCCGCCATCGGTGCCGGCTTGCCCGTCAGCGAGCCATCCGGTTCGCTCATCGTGGACATCGGCGGCGGCACCACCGAGGTGGCGGTGATCAGCCTCGGCGGGATCGTGGTGGCCCGCAGCATCCGCATCGGTGGCGACGAGATGGACGTCGACATCGTCAGCTTCGCCCGCCGCGAGTACAACCTGCTGATGGGGGAGCGGACCGCCGAGGAGATCAAGATCGCGGTCGGATCGGCCTACCCGATGCCCAACCAGCGCACCGTCACCTTCCGCGGGCGGGACCTGTTGACCGGGCTGCCGCGCTCCGTGGAGGTGGGGAGCGACCAGATCCGCGAGGCGCTCGAGCCGTCGGTGGCGCACATCATCGACGCCATCAAGGAGACGATCGAGGAGACGCCGCCGGAGCTGGTGGCCGACATCATGGACCAGGGGATCGTGCTGGCCGGCGGAGGAGCGCTTCTGTCCGGGCTCGACAAGCGGGTCGCCGAGGCGACCCAGATGCCGGTCCACATCGCCGACGACCCGCTGACCTGCGTGGTGCGCGGAGCAGGTCGCGTCCTCGAGGAGCTCGACACGCTGGAGCGGGTCCTGGTCAGCGAGCAGTTCACCCGCGCCCCGCGCTAGGCGCTCACCGAACATGGTTGGCGGCAGCCCGCATCGCCGATCGCGCGCCGGCCTGTGGTTCGCCGGCTTCATCGTCGCCTCGCTGCTGATGCTGCTCGCCTCGCGCACTGAGCCCGCGCTCCTCGTGCAGCAGGCGACGGCCCGCGCCCTCAATCCGGTGCGCAGCGCGATTGCCGGCGTGGGCCAGGGGATCGCCGGGGTGATCGGCGCCATCGGCGAGATCGACCGGCTGCGAAGCGAGAACGACCAGCTGCGTTCGGAGTTGGCCGGCGCCCAGCAGCGGATCGCCGAGCTGACCGAGGCGGCGGGCGAGAACGCATCCCTGCGACAGCTGCTCGGCCTCACCACCTCGCTCCACATGGATCTGCTGCCGGTGCGCATCATCAGCCGCGATCCGAGCAACTTCACGTGGGAGGTGGGGATCGACGCCGGGACCGACGCCGGGGTGCGAGTCGGGATGCCGGTGGTCGGCTCGGCGGACGGTGCCGGTGGACTGGCCGGAACCGTGGTGGCCACCACCGGCGACACCGCCACCGTCCGCCTGGTGGTGGACCCTCGCTCGACGGTGATCGCCCTCGACCAGGAGACCCGTGCGCTCGGGCTCGTCACCGGACAGCTGGGCGGGCAGCTGGTCCTGTCGCAGGTGCCGGTCAACGAGCATCTCGCCGTCGGCGACTCGGTGGTCAGCGCCGGGCTCACCTTTGCCGAGCCGGGAGGCGGGGTGGCGCGCAGCCCCTACCCGAAGGGCCTGCTGCTGGGCCGGATCCAGGCCATCGAGCCCGACTCCAACGGGCTCACCCAGACCGCCTTCGTCACCCCCGCCATCGACTTCCGCTCGACGGAACGCCTGCTGGTGGCGCTCCAGTTCGACCAGCAGTAGCCGCGCGGACCGTGCGCCAGCCGGGCCGTTGCCAGTGCGCACATGGGTCGATCGGCGCGCGAGAACGGACCATCGAGGCATGGGAAGCCAGAGGATCGGGCATTAGGGTCGAAGCAGGAGATCCCGTGATCGTTCGTGCCTGCATCCGGGTCCCCCAAAGAGGAAGACCCGTTGCCCCACCGGATCCGTACTGCAATCGTCGCCAGCATCACGCTCGCCTCCACGGTCCTCACGGCCGTCCCGGCCGCGGGAGCCGTCACGCCGCCCAAGGTCGCGATCATCGTCGGCCCGACCGGCGCCGGAACCGATGGCGGCCGCTCGACCGGTGACTCGATCGCCGCCGCCGCGGTGGCCGCCGGCGCAACGGTCGTCAAGGCCTACTCGCCGAAGGCGACCTGGGCGAAGGTCAAGGCCGCCGTCAACGGCGCGAACATCGTCGTCTACATCGGCCACGGCAACGGCTTTCCCAACCCGTACAGCTCGCCTCCCAACAGCACCTCCGCGACGGAGCTCACCGATCGGGACAACGGCTTCGGCCTCAACCGCACCGAGACCGGTGGCGATGGCGACAACTGGTCGAGCACGATGGTGTACTGCGGCGAGAAGGCGCTCCTCGGAACGCTCACCTCCTCCGATGGGTCGGTGCAGCGCGCGTACTGTGCCGGCGGCCCGATCACCCCCGCAGCTAACTGGGTGCTGATCAACGTTGATGCCTGCTATGCGCCCGGGGCCAGCGAGCCCGGCCAGCCCAAGGCGTCCGAATCGCTCGCCTTCGAGCATGTGCGCAACTTCAGCACGCCGTCCCTGCGGCTCGGGGCAGCGGCCTATTACGCAACGGACTTCGATGCCGGCAGTCTCGTCGACACGATCCTGCGCAATCCAAACCTGACCTGGACCGACATCACGCGTGCCGCCGATGGCTATGACGAAGCAGCTCAGCGCCACTTCTCCCATCCGGACGTCGCGAACAAGCAGATCTGGATCCAGCGGAGCGGGGTCTCCGGCTCGGACCTCGACTACCGCCTGGCATTCGCCGGCAACCCGGTGGGCACCCCGGCGGGCGGCACCGGCACGCCACTGCCGGTCGACCCGCTGGTCACCAACAGGACGCCGGCGCCCGGTGCCACGAACGTCGTGCGCAGTACGACGGTGACGGCGACCTTCAACGAGCCGGTCACCGGCGTGAGCACGAGCTCCTTCCGTCTCCGCGATCCCGGTGGTGCAGTCGTGGCCGCCGGCGTGGCCTACGACGCGGGTCAGCTGCGAGCCACGCTCACGCCGAGCGCGCCGCTCACCTACCAGGTCAAATACACCGCCTCGCTGACGAGCGGCGTGAAGAGCAGTGAGGGCGTCTCGCTGACGCCGACCTCCTGGACGTTCACCGTGCAGCCCGNNNCGCTCACCTTCAGGATCGGCACGCACACCGGCTACCAGTTCGACCTGACTGGTAATCCGACTGCCATCAAGACCTACACCCTCGCGTCCAGCTCCAGCGCTCACACCAGCATTCGCCGCACGCTCACCGGCCAATCCGGGGTCTGGTACCTCGTGGTCGACGGGGTATGGGCCGGATACTGGGTCCGGGAGTCGAACGCCGTCTATCTGAGCGGTAGCCCTCAGCCGGGCGGCTCCGGGACGCCGACGACCTTCAATCCCCCGGTCACCCTCACCTTCAAGCTCGGGACCCACACCGGATACCAGTTCTCGTCGAGCGGAGCGATGACGGCCCAGAAGACCTACACCCTGACCAAGAGCTCGGGAGCGAGCGCAAGCGCGCGCGCCAAGGTCACCAACCAGTACGGCACGTGGTTCTCGGTGACGAATGGCGTCTGGGCCGGGTACTGGATCCGGGAGTCGTTCGTCGTCTTCGTGGCGCCAACCTAGCCCAGGGCCATCCGTCGGGGCCCATCCGTACCATGGTCCGGGGCGGTGGTGGTCGGTAGGGTGAGGACCGATGCGGTCGCCGATCGGCGGCCGCTGGGCCTGACCCTGACAGGTGACCGATCCTTGTGAGCCGCCGACTCCTCGCCCTCGCGACCCTCCTCGCTCTCCTCGCCGCCACGGCGATCCTGCCCGGCGCCACGCTCGCCAGGGATCCGGTGCCGCCCGGCTCGGTGGTCCTTGCCGATGGGCGGGTTCTGCCGCCGATGCCTGCAGAGCTCATGCAGCGTTCGGTGCACGCCGAGATGCTGGCCACCGAAGGTCGGGGGCATTTCGACTTTCGGCCAGGGAAGCGCCCGCGCGTTGCGCTGACTCCCTCGTCGAGCACGCTGCAGCTCGGGACGGCCGCACCGGCGCTTCCCAACGGGCTGCGCAAGGAGGTCTTCGGCTTCCTGCCCTACTGGATGCTGAACGACACCGCCCTGGCTTCGATGAACTACCACCTGGTCTCGACGATCGCCTACTTCTCAGTCGGCGCCAACCGCGAGGGGGCGCTGGTCAAGGGCACCGTCAGCGCGCCGTCCACCGGCTGGGCCGGCTGGACCAGCTCGCGCATGACGAACGTCATCGACCAGGCGCATGCCAGCGGGGTGCGCGTGGTGCTGACCGTCTCGATGATGGCCTGGGACAGCACCTCCGCCGCCAACATGGCCGCCTTCCTGGGCAGCTCCTCGGCCCGCGCGAGCCTCGTCGGCCAGATCGTGTCCGCCGTGCAGGATCGCGGTGCCGATGGCGTCAACCTGGACTTCGAGATGGTCGCCAGCTCGGTCCGCGACCAGTACACGAGCTTGAGCGGCGACGTGGGCCACCGGCTATGACGTTACGGGGCTGACCGCCTCGGGCGCCGCCGACGCCATCTTCGTGATGGGCTACGACTACAGCTGGTCCGGCTCGGCGCGCGCCGGGGCGGTGGCTCCCATCGACAGCGCGTACACCCTCGACGTGAACGGCACGATGAACGACTTCCTGTCTGAGACCGGAGGCGGCAAGCTGATCTGGGGAGTCCCCTACTACGGGCGCACCTGGCCGACGAGCTCCAACCTGCTGAACGCCACCACCATCGACGGCATCTCCCACGCCTACTACTACACGGGGCACCTGGCGCAGGCCACGCAATTCGGACGGCTCTGGGACGACGTCGGCAAGACGCCGTGGTACCGCTACTGGGACGCCGCCGCCGGGAACTGGGTGGAGGGTTACTACGACGACCCCCAGAGCCTTGCGGTCAAGTACGACCTGGTCAACGCCCGAGGCCTCGCCGGCATGGGGATGTGGACCCTCCTCATGGACCAGGGCCACAACGAGCTGTGGCGTGTCCTCGCCGACAAGTTCGTTGATGACACCGAGCCCCCCGTGGGAGGTATCTCGCTGCTGCCGCCAACCGTCGACGCCAGCGCGATCAAGGTGAGCTGGAAGACGATCGACTACGCCTCCGGCGTCGACAGCTACGACGTCCAGCAGCGCCGCGTCGGCAGCTCGACCTGGAGCGCGTGGCTGAGCGACACGCAGGCCACCTCGGCATGGTTCAGCGGGGCCTCCGGCACCTCGTACGAGTTCCGGGTGTCGGCCACCGACCTGAAGGGCAACCGCCAGCCGTGGGTCTCCGTCCCGGCACAGCCAGCCGGCCTGACGGCCGGCACCTTCGCCCGGGTGGCCGTCGACTCGCTCAACGTTCGCGGCGGAGCCGGAACCGCCTACCCGATTCTCAGCACGCTCCCCAGCGGCGCGGTGATCGACCTCCTCGCCGGACCCATCAGTGCTGACGGGTACAGCTGGTGGCGGGTCCAGTACGGCTTCACTGAATGGCCCTCCTCCGACTATCCGCGCATCGGCTTCGTGGCCGCCGGTTCGGGATCTGGTCCCTACCTCGTCCCCACCCAGGCGCCGACGATCGTCCGCCTCGACCCGTTCGTGGCCAGCCTCTCGACTCCACCCGCGTTCAGCCCGAACGGCGACGGGGTGAAGGACGGCGTGGCGGCAACCTACCGGCTGCGCGCCGCCGCATCGGTCCGCCTGGACGTGCTGGGCGCAAGCGGCGCAGTTGTGCGCTCGATCGCCGTCGGAGCCCAGGCGGCGGGCCCCAACAGCGCGACATGGGACGGGCGCCTGACCGGCGGAGCGTGGGCGCGGGCCGGGCGCTACCTGCTGCGCATCACCGCCACCGATGGCGGCGGGGCATCGCATGCTGCCCCGTCAGCGAGCTTCGATCCCAGCCTGCTCGACTCGGCCGGCATCACCGCCGACCTGCTGGCACCCAGGCTGACCAACGCGACGCCCGCCTCCGGCGCCACCATGCTTCCCGACAGCACCCCGGTCACCGTCAAATTCAGCGAGGCCGTGACTGGGGTCAGTGGCGCGACCTTCCAGCTGGCCAACGCCTCCGGCAGCCACCTTGGCGCCACGGTCAGCACTGACCCGGCCGCCGGTCGAGCGACGTTGAGGCCATCGGCTCCGCTCGCGTCGAATGCGAGCTTCACGATCACGCTCGGGCCAGGGGTCAGCGATGCCGCCGGGAATCCGATGGCTCCTCAGACGTGGATCTTCACGACAGCTCCCGGTCAGGCATTCAGCCCGTGGCGTCGCCTTCACGTGCTGCCCGGAACGACCACTGGATACACGGTGGCCGCAGACGGCCGTCTCACCTCGGCCGTCACCGCGACTTTCAGCAGCCCCTCCAGCGCCTCGACCAGCCAGCGAGCCCTGCTCCCCAACCTGCCGGGCCGCTGGCTCTATGTCGAGAATGGGCTCTGGGCGGGGCGTTGGGTGCGCGAGAGCGCCATCTCGTACCTGGACGGGCAGACCGAGCTGGTCCCATATGCCTCGAACCCGGCCATCTCAGTGCAGGCGGGGACCTTCACCGGCTACCGCTTCGACGCGAGCGGAGCGATCCTCGGCGGACGGACCGCCACGCTGGCCAAGAGCTCGACGGCGAACGTCAGCTCCCGGGCAATCATCAACGGGCGCCCGTACTTCGCGGTCAGCAACGGCATCTGGGCCGGCTATTGGCTCCCCGAGTCGTCGTTGATCTTTCGGCCGGGAGCAGTGGCCGGGCTCGACTTTGCGAGCCTCCCAAGGATCTCGTTCGCCTCCGGGACCTACACCGGATATCGGTACGACAGCGCCGGCCATCGGCTCGGCAGCCTGACCGCAACCCTTCCCCGATCATCGGCCGCCAACGCTGCGGGCTGGGCGGTCATCAACGGACAGCCGATGCTCCGCCTGGCCAACGGCATCTGGGCCGGCTACTGGCTGGCCGAGGCCGGCGGGATCTCCTTCACCGTCGCTCCCTGAGCCAGCCGCTGCGCAGGCGGGCGGGCTCCAGCGACCTCTCGTAGAATCGGGCGCAATGTCATCGATTGCCGCTGCTCGCAGCGTTGACGGGCGGCTCGCGAACCAGCTGCGCCCGGTGAAGATCGTGCCTGACTACCTGAAGTTCGCCGAGGGCTCGGTCCTGATCCGGGTGGGCGACACGCGCGTGGTATGCGCCGCGAGCATCGAGGACCGCGTGCCCGGCTGGATGCGCGGCAAAGGTGCCGGCTGGGTGACCGGCGAATACAGCATGCTGCCGCGCGCCGGCACCGAGCGCAGCCAGCGCGAGGCGAGCCTGGGCAGGATCGGCGGGCGCACCCACGAGATCCAGCGCCTGATCGGACGATCGCTGCGTGCCTGCATCGACCTCGCCCACCTGGGCGAGCGAACGATCACGCTCGACTGCGACGTGATCCAGGCCGATGGCGGCACCCGCACCGCCAGCATCACCGGCGCCTACGTCGCACTCGCCCGCGCGCTCAATCGCTATGGGATGTCACACCTGCTCAGCGGCCAGGTGGCCGCGGTGAGCGTCGGGATCTCCGGTGGGCAGCTCCTGCTCGACCTCAACTACGCCGAGGACTCATCGGCCGAGGTCGACTTCAATATCGCGATGACGGCCGACGATCGGCTGATCGAGGTGCAGGGCACCGGGGAGCAGCATTCCTTCTCGCGTGAGCAGATGGACCAGATGCTCGAGCTGGGCGCAGCTGGGATCCGCCAGCTCTTCGAGATCCAGCGAGCCGCGATCGAAGCCACGCCGGAGGCGTGAGCGATCTGCTGCTGGCGACCACCAACCCCGGCAAGCAGCGGGAGTTCAAGAGGCTGCTGCAGGAGCTCCCCGGTCGCGTCATGACCCCGCAGGAGCTCGGGCTCGACCTGGAGGTGGCTGAGCCGCATCACGTCTACGCCCAGAACGCGTCCGACAAGGCGGTTGCCTTCTGCCGCGCCTCGGGGATGGCGGCGCTGGCCGATGACTCGGGGCTGGAGGTGGCGTCGCTCGACTGGGGTCCGGGCGTCCGGACCGGCCGCTTCGGCGGACCGCGGGTCACCGATCCTGTCGGCTACCTGCTCGATCAGCTCCGGGGGGTGGATGATCGTCGGGCGCGCATGGTCTGCTGGCTGGCGCTCGCCATCCCGGGAACCGGCCCTGACGGGACGCCGCGCTCGCCTCGCGTGGAGCTCTTCAGTGGCGTGCTGGAGGGGAGCGTGGCGCGCGAGCGTCGAGGCGAGGGTGGATTCGGCTACGACCCGATCTTCCTGCTTCGCAGTGGCCAGACCACTGCGGAGCTGGCCGATGGCGACAAGGACCGCCTCTCGCACCGGGGGAAGGCGGTGGCTGCCGCCCTGCCCCGTCTCCGGCAGGTCCTACAATGAAACGACCCAAGGAGCACGCATGAACGACCGTCCTGCGCGCATCCACCCCACCGCCGACGTGGCCCCCTCCGCCACGATCGGGCTCGGCACCAGCGTCTGGAACCAGGCCCAGGTGCGTGATGGAGCCCGGATCGGAGCCGAATGCGTGATTGGCAAGAACGTCTATGTCGACGCCGGCGTGTCGATCGGCGACCGGGTGAAGGTGCAGAACAACGTCAGCCTCTATCACGGCGTCACGGTGGAGGACGCGGTCTTCATCGGGCCCCACGTGTGCTTCACCAATGACAAGGTCCCGCGTGCCATCAACGCCGATGGAACGACCAAGACCGATGCCGACTGGGAGGTGTCGCCCATCCTCGTCCGCTACGCCGCCTCGCTGGGTGCCAACAGCACGATCCTGCCCGGGGTGACGATCGGGCGCTGGGCGCTGGTCGGGTCGGGGAGCGTCGTCACCCGTGACGTGGCCGACTACGAGCTCGTGGTCGGCAACCCCGCGCGTCGCGTCGGCAGCGTCTGCACCTCCGGAGCGCCGCTGCGCGACCTGCCGGACGGGGGCTCGTTCTCTGGCGACTGCCCGCGCTGTGGCTCGCACTTCCCGCCCGTTGGCGAAGCCGATCTGCCGTGAAGGTCCTGACCGTGGTCGGCGCCCGACCGCAGTTCATCAAGGCCGCACCCGTCCGCCGCGTGCTGCTTGCGACCCACACGGAAGTGCTGGTGCACACCGGCCAGCACTACGACGACGCGATGAGCGCCGCCTTCTTCCGTGATCTGGAGATCCCCGAGCCCGACGTCAACCTCGAGGTGGGCAGCGGCCCGCACGGCGCCCAGACCGCGGAGATGATCCTGCGCCTCGAACCGGTCGTCGAAGCAGAGCGGCCGGATGGGGTGCTCGTGTACGGCGACACCAATTCGACGCTCGCCGCGGCTGTCGTGGCCAGCAAGGCGGCCCACGCCGGCGGCCGGCGCCCGTGGCTGGCGCACGTCGAGGCCGGGCTGCGCTCGTTCAACCGGGCGATGCCCGAGGAGCGGAACCGGGTCGTCGCCGACCACCTGGCTGACCTGCTGCTGGCTCCCACTCCGAGCGCCATGCAGAACCTGGAGCACGAGGGGCTCGCCGGCCGCGCCGAGCTGGTCGGGGACGTCATGGTCGACGCCTTCGACTGGGCGGTTCCGCAAGCCGCGGATCACCTGCCGCCGGCGGCCCGGGCGCATCCCGGCTACCTGCTCCTGACGATGCATCGTGCCGAGAACGTCGACGACCCCGAGCGCCTCGCGCGCTGGATGCAGGCCGTGCGGCTGGAGATGCCGGTCATCTTCCCGCTCCACCCCCGAACGCGTCGCACGCTGGGGGCGGCGGCGACCCGCCTGCCGCCGAACGTGCTGACCATCGATCCGGTCGGCTACCTTGAGATGGTCGCCCTGGAGCTCAATGCGGCGGCGATCGCCACCGATTCGGGAGGCGTGCAGAAGGAGGCGTACCTGGCCGGCATTCCGTGCCTCACCCTGCGCACCGAGACCGAATGGGTCGAGACGGTGGCGGCCGGCTGGAACAGGGTGATCGGCGACGACGACTCCGGCGTTCGCACCGCGCTCGACGATCGGAGCTTCATGGATCGCTCCCGGCCCCACCCTGCCCTCTTCGGCGATGGGCACGCCGCCGAGCAGACCGTGGCGGCGCTGGAACGGCACCAGGGCGGCGTCCCAACCGAGTCGGTCAAAGCGGCCAGTGCCCAGGTGGTAGATGCCCCGCAGGCGGCGGCCAGGTGATCCCCATCGCGCGGCCCCAGATGGGAGACGAGGAGAAGGAGCTCGTCTGGGAGGTGCTCAGCTCCGGATCGCTGGCCCAGGGGGCCAAGGTGCGCGCTCTCGAGGAGCGCTTCGCGGCGTTCATCGGCGTGCCGCACGCGGTGGCCACCAGCTCCGGCACCACGGCGCTGCACCTGGCCCTCCTCGCCAGCGGCATCGGTCCCGGCGACGAGGTGCTGACCGTCTCATTCACCTTCATCGCCAGCGCCAGCACGATCCTCTTCTCCGGTGCCCGCCCGGTCTTCGTGGACGTCGAGGAGCCCACCTTCACCATGGACCCGGGTCTCCTCGAGGCCGCGATCACCGAGCGCACCAGGGCGATCCTGCCGGTCAGCCTCTACGGACAGCCGGCGGACATGCAGGCGATCGGCGCCATCGCCGATCGGCACGGGCTGGCGCTCATCGAGGATGCTGCCCAGAGCCACGGCGCGGAGGTGGGCGGTCGTCGCAGCGGTACCTGGGGGGCGGGCTGCTTCTCGTTCTACCCCACCAAGAACATGACCAGCGCCGAAGGCGGCATGGTCACCACCGCCGATCCCGAGCTGGCCGAGCAGGCTCGCCTCCTGCGCGAACACGGGATGCGGGTCCGCTACCAGCACGACCTGCTCGGCTACAACTTCCGGATGACCGATGTTCACGCCGCCATCGGGCTCGCCCAGCTCGCCAAGCTGCCGGCGAACAACGCGCGACGGATGGAGATCGCGCGCCGCTACGACGCCGAGCTGCGGGGAGTCATCACCCCGACCGTCCGACCCGGCGCCGTCCACGTCTATCACCAGTACACGATTCGCGTCGTCCGCCGCGACGAGTTCGCCGAGCGGCTTCGCGAGCGCGATGTCGGGACCGGCATCTACTACCCGATTCCGGCCCACCGCCAGGAGGCGCTGCGCGGTCTCGGCTACGAGGGGCTCCACCTCCCCGTGACGGAGCTCCTCACGGAGCAGGTGGTCTCGATTCCGGTTCATCCCTCGCTCAGCGACGACGAGGTGGCGACCGTCATCGAGGCGGTCAACGCGGTGGCCGATGAGCTCGGCCCGATCGAGGCTGCGGTGCCGGCGTGAGCGAGGGGACCACCCGGCCACTGCGTGCGGCGGTGATCGGCCTCGGCTCGATGGGCCGCAACCACGTCCGCGTCTGGGACGAGGCGGTCGACGGCGTCGAGCTGGTGGCCATTGCCGACCCGGACCCCGAGGCGCTGCGCCGCGCGAGCGACGGACGCCGCGTGCGGGCCTACGCCGACGCGGGCGCCATGCTGGCCGAGGAGTCGCTCGACCTGGTGAGCGTCGCGGTGCCGACCTCGATGCACCTGCCCGCCACCCTGGCTGCCCTGGGGAGCGGCGCCCACGTTCTCGTCGAGAAGCCGATCGCCGCCAGCCGCGAGGAGGCCGAGGCGATGATGGCCGCGGCCACCGACGCTGGACGGATCCTCAGCGTGGGGCACATCGAGCGCTTCAATCCGGCCATCCGCGAGCTCCGTCGCCGGCTGGCGGCCGGGGAGCTGGGACGCATCTTCGAGATCCGCGCCACCCGGCTCGGTCCCTTTCCCGCGCGCATTCGCGACGTGGGCGTGGTCCTCGACCTAGCGCCGCACGACCTGGACGTGATGCGCTACCTCATCGGCTCCGACCCGGTGCGCGTCTACGGGGAGACGGAGCGGCGCATCCACACCGACCACGAGGACCTGTTCGCGGGGCTCCTCAGGTTCGCCAATGGCGCCGTGGGCGTGCTCGACATCAACTGGCTGACGCCGACCAAGCAGCGGACGCTCACGGTCACCGGTGAGCGCGGCATGTTCACGGCCGACTACCTCGCCCAGGACCTGGTCCGCTGGGCCAACCCGGCCGATGCCACGGTGGCCGAAGGCGATCGCGAGCCGATCGCCGTCGAGCGGAGGGAGCCGCTGGTCGTGGAGCTCGAGGAGTTTGCGCGGGCGGTCCGCGATGGCGGTCCGGCTCCAGTCGATCCGCACGAGGCGATGGTGGCGCTCCTGCTGGCGCGCGCCCTCGTCGACTCGGCCAACAGCGGAAGCGCCATCGCCGGACCCGCACTCGCCGCGGTCCTGGCGTGAGGATCGCGGTCGTCGGGCTCGGCCATATCGGCCTGCCCCTGGCGGTGCAGTACGCCAGCCGCGGACATGAGGTCATCGGCTGCGACGTGTCGTCCGCCATCGTTGAGGCGATCAATGCCGGACGCTCCCCGCATGACGACGAGCCGGCGCTGATCGAGCGCGTCCCGGAGCTGGTGAACGACGGCCGGCTGCGCGCAACCACAGATGACACCGAGGGGGTGAGAGGGGCCGAGGCGGTGGTCGTCATCGTGCCG
>VBJX01000020.1 GCA_005879775.1 Chloroflexota bacterium | reverse complement strand
GTGATCCGGCGCAGGGCGTCGTTCAGGTAGGTGAGCGGCAGGTAGTCGGTGACGGTGCGCAGGATGTCGGGCATGGCGTCGCGCGAGAAGAAGACCCCCGAGAGGAAGGTCATCGGCAGACTCACCAGGTTGGCCACCGGCGCCGCCTGGTCCTCGTTCTTGGCCCACCCGGCGATCCCGAACCCGAGGCCGAGGAAGATCGTCGAGCCCAGGACGGCGACCCCCAGAAGCAGGGCGACGCTGCCCACCAGGTGAAGGCCGAACCAGAGCCCCACCCCCAGCAGCACCAAAACCTGGGCGAGGGTAATCAGGAGGCGGCTCGTCACCTGCGCAGCCAGGAAGTAGGCCGGGCTGGTGGGCGTGGCGAAGAGACGGCGCAGGGCGCCGGTTCGCTTGAGATGCACGAACCCGAACGAGACGCTGAAGAGGCCCAGCTGCATGACCGTCAGGCCCACGATCCCCGGCACCAGGAAGTCGATGTAGCCATAGTCGCGGCCAGCCAGCTGCTGCACCGGGACCAGCGCACCGCCTGACCCGTCGCCGGCGAGCATCTGGCCGACGACCGCATTCAGGAGCAGCCCGCCGAGCTGCGCCTGCTCCGGGCGCGCGGCGTTGCTGTAGGCGATCAATCCCGGCGCACCCGGGTGCTGGCGGTCGTAGGTGGAGCCGATCACCAGGACGAGGTCGCGGTGCCCGCTCTTCAGCTCCCCCAGCTCCTCGTCGCGGGTTCCCTGGTGCATGTCGAAGGCGGGATTGGCCTTGAGCACGGACACCAGCGCCTGGCTGTCGGCGTTGCCTGCCTCGTCGACCAGCCCAAGCGCCACCGATGCCGCTCCCCCGAACTTCAGGACGCCGAAGATGAGCATGATCAGCAACGGCACGACCAGGCTGAAGAAGAGCGCCGCGCGATTGCGGACGAACATCTTCACGCAGGCGACCAGGAGCGACCAGTAGACCGTCCAGCGCATCGGCTAGTCCTCGCGCAGCTGGTGGCCGGTCAGATCGATGAAGACATCCTCGAGGTTCGCCAGGCGCTCCACCCGCTCCTTGCGGAAGCCACGGCCGATGAGCGCGTCGATCAGGCCCTGGGGCCTGTCCAGGGCCACGATCCTGCCCCCGTCCATGATCGCCACTCGATCGCAGAGCTCCTCGGCCTCTTCCAGGTAGTGGGTGGTGAGGACCACGGTGTGGCCGCGGGACTTGATCTGGCCGACGAGGCCCCACAGATGGCGACGAGCCTGCGGGTCGAGCCCGGTGGTCGGCTCATCGAGAAAGAGGACGCGAGGCTCGTTGACGAGCGCGGCAGCAATGCTGAACCGCTGCTTCTGCCCGCCCGAGAGGGTGCCGACCTGAGACTGGGCCTTGTCGCTCAGCTCCACGTCGGCGAGAAGGACGGCGGGATCGACCCTGCGCCCGTAGAGATGGCCGAACAGCTCGAGCAGCTCGACCAGGTTCAGCTCGTCGAAGAAGCTCGAGGCCTGCAGCTGGATCCCGATGCGGGCCTTCACCCCTCGCGGGTCGCGGCTGACGTCGATGCCATCGACCACCGCACTCCCCGAGTCGATGGTGCGCATCCCCTCGATCATCTCGAGGGTCGTGGTCTTGCCAGCGCCGTTGGGGCCGAGGATGCCGAAGACCTCGCCCTCGGTCACCTCGAAGCTCACCCCATCGACCGCCTGCAGGCTGCCGTAGCGCTTGCGCAGGTCGTGGACGGCGATGACCGGTGTGCCCGGCCGCCCAGCGCGATGCGAGGCGGCGGCGTCCCGCGTGTCGTGAACCATGGCGCCGGCATGGTAGCCGAGCAACGTCAGGCGAGCAGGCTGTGGTAGAGCTCCACGGTCAGATCGGCGATCGCCGGCCAGCTGAAGACCTCGACCGCGCGCCGCCGGCCGGCGGCGCCCATCCGCGTGCGCAGCTCGGGATCGGCCACCAGGGAGTTGATCGCCCCCGCGAGGTCGCGGGCAAACCGATCGGCGTCGACCGGCGTCATCGGCTCATCCGGTGACAGCTCGACCGGGACCAGCAGGCCGGTCTCGCCATCGACCACCACCTCGGGGATGCCTCCGACGGCACTGGCCACCACCGGCCGCTCGCAGGCCATCGCCTCCAGGTTGGTGATTCCGAACGGCTCATAGACCGATGGGCAGGCGAAGACCGCCGCGTGGCTGTAGAGCTGGCGAACCGCCTCGCGGCTCAGCATCTCCGGAATCCAGACGACGTTGGGACGGCTGCGCCGCGCCGATGCGACGCCCTCCTCGACCTCGGCGGCCAGCTCGGGGGTGTCCGGCTGCCCGGCCGCCAACACCACGCCGATCCCCGGGTCGAGGTGCGCGATGGCGCGCAGCAGGTGGACGATCCCCTTCTGGCGCGTCACGCGCCCGACGAAGAGGACGTACGGCACGCTGGGGTCCACGCCGTGCCGAGCCAGCTGGTCGGTGGCCGGGTCCGGGGCGAAGGCGGTGGTGTCAATCCCGTTGTGGATGACGTGCACGCGATCCGCGGCCACCTCGAAGAGACGCAGCACGTCGTCGCGGGTGCCCCGGCTGACGGCGATCACCGCCTGGGCTGCCTCAAGTGCGGTGCGCTCGACCCAGCTCGACAGGTCGTAGCCGCCGCCCAGCTGCTCGCGCTTCCAGGGGCGCATCGGCTCCAGCGAGTGGACGGTCACGACCAACGGGATCTCGTACGCGTGCTTGACCAGCAGGCCCCCGAGGTGGCTGTACCAGGTATGGCAGTGGACCAGGTCGGCGTCGACCGGATCGGCCGCCATCGCCAGGTCGCGGCCGATGGCGTCCCAGGCGCCTCGCAGCTTCGAATCGGCGGGGCCCGCCGGCGACGGCGGATAGCCGCGCACCCGCCAGCCGTCATCGGCCTCATCCTGGTCACCGAAGGCGCGGACCTCGACCGAGATGCGGCGCCGCAGCTCCCGGGTCAGCTCTGCGACATGGATGCCCGCGCCGCCGTAGACGTGCGGCGGGTACTCATTCGTCAGGATGAGCGCCTTCATCGCCCGCCAGCGTACCCGCCGAAGCGCCCGGCCGGCGTACCCGGCAAGCGCCGGGGCAGGGCTCGAAGTCAGTCGCGCCCGGCGGGAACCGGCTTACCGAGCAGATACCCCTGGCCGAACTCGACGCCGAGGCGGACCAGGGCCCGTCGCTCGGCGGGCGACTCGATCCCCTCGGCGATGAGGTCACAGCCGGATGCGGCGGCGAAGTGAACCATGCCGGCGATGAGTGCCTCACGGGCGGGGTCGCGGTGGAGGTTGCGGACCAGGGCGATGTCGAGCTTGACGATCGCCGGACGAAGCTCGGCGATGTGCCGCAGGCTGGCGAAGCCCGCTCCCGCGTCGTCAACCGCGATACGGGCATGCGGGAAGTGCCGCCGCAGCTGCCTTCGCGCGGCGTGGTAGTCGTCGATCGGCAGCCGCTCCGTGATCTCGATGACCAGCTGCCGTCCGTCATGGCCGGCCAGGGCGGCGAGCTTGCCGAGGGACGGCAGCGCGGCCGGGGTGACGTTGACGCTCAGCCAGCGTCCCTCCGGCAGGGCGGCTGAGGCGGTGAGCGCCGAGGCCAGGCAGGTGAGCTCCAGCTCCCCGGACAGGCCGGCGCGCTCCGCCTCCCCGAAGCGCTGGAGCGGCTCGCTCCCGTCGGGGAAGCGGGTGAGGGCCTCGTAGCCCACGATCTCGCCCGATGTCAGGTTGAGCACCGGCTGGAAGACGGTCCGCACCGATCCGGCGCTGATCAGGTCGCGCAACGCGCTGATGCTCGCCTCCGAACCCCGCGCGCGCAGCTGCGGACCCAGGATGGCATTGGCGACCGTGGCGAACTCCAGCAGCGCTGGGATTCGGCTGGCCAGCACCTCGCTGCCAACGTCCGCCGTGGTCGCGGCCGCGAGCAGGCCGTAGGGAACGCCGCCGTCCATGAGCGGGACGTGGACGCCGGCGCGCAGGCCGACCTCCAGCCATGCGCCCAGGTGCTCGTCCAGGCCCGCGGCGTCGCGCCACTCCTCGACCCAGGGCCCGCGCTCGGCGCCGGCGCGCAGGTAGGTGGCGCGAGCCGAGGGCAGGCGCCGGCCGACCGCCACAGGGGCGCCGGGCGGGGCGGCCACCCCGAGCGGAACAGCGCCGCCGGGCTCGAAGGCGTAGACGACGGCAATGTCGACCGTCCGCAGGCGAACCAGCCCAGCGCAGAGCGCCGCCGCGGTCGCCTCCGGCGTCGGGCCGCCGGTGAAGCTGGCAAGCGAGCTGGCGACCTCCGCGCGCTCGGCAACCTCTGCCTCCAGCTCGGCCTCGATCTCGCGCACGCGCGTCACGTCGATCATCACGCCGTGCACCAGCACCCCCTGTTGATCCCTGGTGGGCGTCGCCTCGTCCCGGATCCAGACCACCCGGCCGTCCCGCGCCACGAGCCGATACTCGGACATGAAGCGCTCTCCGCTTGCTTCGCCGGCGGCCAGCTCGGCGACGGCCCGTTCGCGGTCATCGGGGTGGAGCAGCTTGACCCACAGGTCTGGATCGGCGAGCCACTCGTCCACCGAGTAGCCGAGGAGCGGCTCGACCTGAGGGCTGATGTATTTCGCCAACGCACCCGGGCGATCGAGGTAGACGATGCCCGGCAGCCCTTCGACCAGCTCCCGGTAGCGCTCCTCGGATTCGCGCTGGGCGGCCTCGGCGGCGCGCACTCGCGACAGGTCACGAATGAAGGCGCTGAACTCGGGGTGTCCGTCACGGCGCACGGCGACCACGGTCAGCTCCACCGGAATCTCCTTGCCGGAGCGGTGCAGGGCCTCGACCTCGATCCGCTGGTTGAGGATCCTGGCGGTGCCTGTCTTCAGGTAGCGAGCAAACCCGGTCTGGTGTGCGATCCGATAGCGAGCAGGCAGGATCAGGTCCTGCATCGGATGGCCGACGGCCTCGGCGGCGCTCCAGCCGAAGGTCTCCTCGGCCATCGGGTTCCAGCCGGTGACGATGCCGCGGTGGTCCATGGTGACCACTGCGTCGAGGGTGGATGCCACGAGCTGGGCCAGGCGCTCCCGATCGCCAACCTGGACCGGTGCGTCGCTCGGCGTCGCGACGGGGCCGCCGTTGGACGGGACGGCCGAATGCCCGTTCGCTCGCCGGAGCATCAGCGCCCCCCTGTGGCGCATCGGCGGTTCCTAGGCTGCCACGACGCGATCGCGACCGGCGCGCTTGGCCATGAAGAGGGCCACGTCGGCGGTGCGCAGCAGCTGCTCGCGGGACGGGTCCCCCTCATCGACCTGGGCACAGCCCGCGGAGACCGTCACGGTCAGCTGCTCGCCGTCGTCGCTGCGCACCTCCTGGCGCGCCAGCTCGATCCGCACGTCATCGGCGACCCGCACGGCGTCGTCGCGGGTCGCTCCCTCGAGCACCACCACGAACTCCTCGGCGCCCAGGCGAGCCAGCAGGTCGGATGCGCGGAACCTGCGGAGCAGGACCCCGGCAAATGAGCGCAGCACCTCGTCCCCGATCTGATGGCCGTGCTGCTTATTGAACTGCCCGAAGTGGTCGAGGTCGAAGGTGATGATCGCGACCGGGCGACGCTCCTCGGGGGTTGCTCGCCGCCAGGTCGCCAGCACTCGCTCGAGGGCCTCGTCGAAGTGACGCCGGTTGAAGAGCCCGGTGAGCGGATCGCGCACGGCGAGCTGTTCGACCTCGGCGTGGAGGAACGCATTGGCGATCGCCAGCGCAGCGTGACCAGCCAGGAGCTCCATCGCCTCCAGCTCGATCGGCCGGAAGACGTTGGTCCGGTCAAGCCGCACCAGCGACATGGCGCCCACCACCACCGAGTCGCGCACGAGCGGGATGCCCGCTCCCAGCGAGTCGGGCAGGTCGCGCACGCCGCGCAATGACGCTGGCAGCTGGTCGTTTCCGAAGTGATCCACGATCACCACCGCACGATCGCGGATCGCACGTCCAGCGAGGCTCTCGCCCGGACGCACCTCGCGCCCGAGCATCGATTCGTCGACGTCGGTGGCGCCGCGGAGGAGGTAGCGCCCCGTCTCGCGGTCCAGGATCGTGAAGGCGACGATGTCGGCTGGGATGACCTTGCCGGTGGCTTCTACCAGAACCGCTGCCAGGCGGTTCAGGTCGAGGGTCGCACTGACCGCCTCGGTGAACTGGTGAAGCGCGCTGAAGACCGCGGCTCGCTCGGCAATGTCCTCGCGGGCGCGGCGTATCGCCACCACCGTGGCGACCCGGTCGGCAAGGGTGGCAACCACGTCCCGATCGGTGCGATCCAGCAGTTGGCGGGCCTCGACGTTGACGAAGCCCAGGAACTGGTCGCCGACCATCAATGGCGCGCATACCTCGCTGACCACACCGTCGTACACGGCGATGTAATCGGGGTCGCTCTGCACGTCGGAGACGTGGACGACCTCGTGGTTGCGCATCGCGCGCCCCACGATGCCGGAGCTGCCGTCGAACCATTCGGGAGGCTGGTCGTAGCCCCGCTGGGCGCCGAGCTCCGCTCGATCACCGTTCATCAGGTAGATCGACACGTAGTGGTAGCCGAACTGCTCCACCAGGATGCCGAGTGCTCCATCCAGCAACCCTGGGGTGGCCACGTCCGACACGAGCAGGCGGCTGACCGCCTCCATGCCTGCGATCTGGCGGGAACGCCGCCGTTCCGAGACCATGGCCGAGCGGAGGTCACGTGTCGTCCGCTCCACGGCCATCACCAGGCGGCGGGTGCCGATCGCGACCACGATGCTCACCCCGGCAAGCGCCAGGCCGCGCAGCGCCACGTAGCTGTCGCTGCCCGGGCGCGCCAGCTCCGGAGCGAGATAGACGAGCGATGCCAGGGCCCCGATGACGACCGCCTGCCGGGTGCCGAGCGCGGCGGCGGCCACCACCACCGCCAGATAGAGCGAGGCAAGCGGCTGGTTCGCGCCACCCACCAGGGCGGCCAGGCCGGCGACATAGAGAAGCGCGGTGGCCAGACGTAGGAACGACCAGCCGAGGGGCGTCATCGGGCGAACTCGCGCAGGGATGAGCCCCAGGATCGCCTGGGTGCCGACGAAGATCGGGCTCAGAACCCCCACAACGACGAGGTCCTGCGGCCGGCCGGAGACGATCGCCACGATGAGCGCGATCGGCGCCAGCGATGCGGTGTAGACCAGGAACGGATCGTGCAGGAGGCGCGGGCCCAGAAGCCGACGCAGCCCGTTCCGCGCAGACGCAAGCGGCCCCAACGCCTTCGTCTGTGCCAAGCGCAGGGCCGCGCTCGAACCTGGTACGGCGGTGGCCATTTCGGGAACCGTAGTCACCCCAACCGCACCGCACCATCCACCGGAAGTACCGTGCCCGGTACGAATCCGGTGCCGCCGGGTCGTCAGCCGGACGAGAGCTGGCGACCTCGTGAGCCCTCGCTGGTGACCGCATACAGGACGGCAACCGCGACGTAGAAGACGAGCGCCAGCAACGGGGCGACCAGCGCGATCGGGATGGCCACCGCGTAGACCACGGGCCCGATCGAGCCCCGTTTCAGCTCGACCCGCGCATAGGCCGCGTCGAATGGCGGCTCGAGCAGGTCCGGGTGAGCGACGAGGTGCTTCCACATGAATATCCATGGAAGGGCGGTGCCAACCGAGAGGAGCCCGTACGCCACCGCCGCGGTTGAGGCCGCCGCCCCACCGGCATTGACATAGGCCGCCATCAGCGCGGTCGGGAACGGCAGGGTGGCGACGCCGAGTAGGAGGGCGAGGTTGAGCCACTGCATCCGGCCGTCGAAGCGGTTGATGCGATCGACGAACGCCCGATGGTTGAGCCAGATGATGCCGATCGTCAGGAAGGCGGCCAGGTAGGCCAGGTACGAGGGCCAGCGGTCCAGGAGCGCGGCCAGCAGCGACCCGCTGTCGCTCACGTCCGCCGCGGTGGGGACCTTGAGGTCGAGCACGAGCAGGGTGATGGCGATCGCCATCACCCCATCGCTGAAGGCCTCGATGCGACCGGTCTGCGAGAACAGCTCAGCCGGCGCCGGGGCATCGGGCATCTCAGTCGGGGGCATCGGGTCAGCTATGCTCTGCGGGCAGGCGGGAGTAGCTCAGTTGGCAGAGCGTCAGCCTTCCAAGCTGAATGTCGCGGGTTCGATCCCCGTCTCCCGCTCCATCCACTCCGCCTCGCCGGTCAGCGCTGAGCCGCTACGCCTTCGGCTTGGGCTTCTTCTTCTTCGGTGGCCGCTTCGGGGTCTTGTCCGCCATCTGGCACCTCATCGGTGGGTCTGGAGAGTAGCCTAGCGGCCCGCGCCCATGTTGCGCTGGTAGGAGTCGCAAATGGACCTCTTCATGGTTGCCTTTCGCATCCTGCACATCGGCTCAGCCATCATGTGGGCCGGGGGCGCGGCACTCTTCTTCTTCTACATCGAGCCAACCATCACCGCCATGGGGCCCGATGGCGAGAAGATCATCGGCGAGCTCGTGGGGAAGCGCCGAATGCCCATCTATTTCGCCGCCGTCTCGACCTTCACCGTCCTCGGCGGCCTGATCCTCTACTGGCGTGACTCCGGCGGATTCCAGGTCTCGTGGATCACGACCTCGACCGGGCTGGCACTGACCACAGGGGCGCTGGCCGCACTGGTCGCCTGGATCGGAAGCAATCTGCTCATCCCGCGAGCGATCGAGACGGTGGGCGCCATCGGCGGAGAGATGAAAGCCGCCGGAGGTCCTCCCAGCGACGAGCAGATGGGCCGCATGCACGCCGCACAGGAGCGGCTGCGGACGATCGGGATGGCGGACCTGGTCCTGATCGGGATCGCAGCCGTGGCGATGGCCTCCGCGAGATACCTCGGCTGACCTGCCCTCGGGCTGGACCGGGCAAATCGGGTGCACCCCTTCCGGTTCGGCCTCCTGGCATCACACGCCACCAGCGGGCAGGCCTGGACCGAGCTCGCCAGGCGGGCTGAGGAGATCGGCTACAGCTCGTTCCTGGTGCCCGATCACCTGGGCGCCCAACTGTCGCCGATCGCGGCCATCGCTGCCGCAGCGGCCGTCACCGTCCGTCTCCGCGTCGGCGGATTCGTCTTCGCCAACGACTTTCGGCATCCATTGATCCTGGCCCGCGAGGCGGCGACACTCGATCTCCTCTCCGGCGGCCGGCTGGAGCTGGGGCTCGGAGCGGGCTGGCGCACCGCCGACTACCGGCAGCTCGGGCTGCACTATGACTCTCCGGGGAAACGCATCGACCGCCTCGCTGAATCGATCCGGCTGGTGAAACGCCTGCTAAACGGAGAGACGGTGACCCATGCAGGGCCGACCTACCGACTGAGCGAGGCGCGGGCCTGGCCGCGCCCGATCCAGCGACCGCATCCTCCGATCATCATGGGTGGGGGCGGGCCGCGCATGCTGCGCCTCGCCGCCCGTGAGGCCGATATCGTTGGCTTCATCCCCCAGTTCAGCCCGGGCGGGCGCCCGACCTGGAGCGACGCGCGCGAGGGGGCCCTCGATCGCAAGGTGGCGCTCGTCCGACAGGCCTCCGGCGAGCGGTTCGCGCGCCTCGAGCTGAACGTGTTCATCGCCGATGCGGGGCTGATCGGCAGCGGGGCCGGCCTTGGTGGATCGCTCCTGGCAGCGGCCAAGTCGGCGGCAGCAGGCCTGGCCGGCAGCCCACACCTGCTCTACGGAACCCTCGAACAGATCCGCGAGCTGCTGGAGCGACGGCGCGCCCGGCTCGGGATCAGCCACTACTCGATTCCGCAACGCTCGATGGAGGCGATGGCTCCGGTCGTCGCGATGTTGAC
>VBJX01000036.1 GCA_005879775.1 Chloroflexota bacterium | reverse complement strand
CCGCGTAGCGACGAGCCACGATCGGGACGGCCGGTCCGCCCTGCAGCTGGCAGTGCGCGCGGGCGCCGGTCTCGAGGGTCATCACCCCCACCACCCGGGCGAGGGCAGTGTCGATCGCCGAGTCGATCGCCACCCGCACGCTGGTGCCGGCCACGATGATGCCCGAACGCAGGTAGGCCGGGTCGCCGGCGTGCCCGTCGAAGTAGCGGCGTGACGCGTCAGGCGCGACGGAGGCGTGGCCGGCGGAGGGTGAGCCCTGCAGGTTGACCATGGCGATGGTGCGGGCAGCATCGGCGGCTGCCAGGTCGGACTCGCCGTCGATCAGTGCCCGGCAGGCCGCGAGGGCGGCGGCGTCGGCGGCGGTCTGGACGTGGCGCCGCTCGGCCGTCTGGCGGCCGATGTCGATCGCGAATCCGGCGGCGGCGAGCAGGATCACCAGCAGGATGGCGAACATGACCAGCACCTGGCCGCCGGTGGCGGCATTGGAGAGGGCCGCGGTGCGCCTCACTGGATCACCATCGTCGCCACCGAGCGCATCGCGAAGCGGCCGTTGGCGTCGCTCGAGAGGAGGCCGCCGATCAGCGGCACGATGATGTCGGAGTGGTAGACGAGCTCGACACGTACCAGGCACTCCATCCGGTTGTCGAGCGTGCAGGTGGTCGTGGCGTCGGCCGGCTTCGGGCACGGATCGGTCGGATTGGTGACGTGCGAGCAGTACGAGACCTTGAAGTCACCGTTCGTCTGTCCCTCGCCGACCGGAGTGGCGCAGGCGCCGGCGGTGAGCGTGGTCGTGAAGTGGGGCGCAGCCGCGTCGAGCAGGCCGAAGGCATCCTTGGCGGCGGTCACCATCGCGCCGCAGCGAGCGGCATCGTTCCAGGCCTTGGTGTGCGATCGGTCGTAGAGGTAGATCGTGCCGGAGTGGGCCGCCTCGCGGGCCGCATTGGTGAGCGTCACGTTGGCGCCGAACAGGAGCCCGAACTGGACGACCCCGACCACGAGCATGAGGACCGGCATCAGGACGGCGGCGAATTCGACCAGCGCCTGGCCGCGCGGATCTCGACGCCGCCCAGCACGCGGCCAGGGCCGCCATCGGGCAGCCGGAGCCGGTCCGTTGTGAGGCTCTTGAGCAGACATCGGTACTGGCCAGCCTAGAAAGCGGCCGTACGGACGGATATAGGCCGGTCGGCTAGCGCGAAATCGGTACCGATGGAGGTTTAGGTAAAATTGGTCTTCTCCCCACGCCCTGCCCCGGAGGCCACCGTCCACCATGCCCGAGCTCAAGGTCCACGCGCCGTTCGAGCCGACCGGCGATCAGCCGGAGGCGGTCGGTGCGCTGATCGAGGGGCTCTCCGGCGGGCTCCATCACCAGGTGCTGCTGGGGGCCACCGGGACGGGCAAGACCTTCACCGCGGCCAAGGTGATCGAGGCCGCGCAGCGCCCGACGCTGGTGATGGCCCATAACAAGACCCTCGCCGCACAGCTCTACCAGGAGTTCCGCGAGTTCTTCCCGGACAACGCGGTCGAGTACTTCGTCAGCTATTACGACTACTTCCAGCCGGAGGCCTACCTGCCGCGGTCCGATACCTACATCGAGAAGGATTCGTCGCGCAACGACGAGATCGACCGCCTGCGGCACAACGCCACGCGCGCGCTGTTCGAGCGTCGCGACGTGATCATCGTGGCCTCGGTCTCGTGCATCTACGGACTCGGTGCCCCGGTCGACTACGGCGCAACCGTGATCAACCTGAAGGTGGGCGGCCACTATCGGCGCGACGGGATCCTGCGCCACCTCGTCGACCTGCAGTACCAGCGCAACGATGCGGAGCTCGCCCGCTCGCGGTTCCGGGTGCGTGGAGACGTGCTGGAGGTCCAGCCGCCGCACGGCGAATACGTGGTGCGCGTCGAGCTCTTCGGCGACGAGGTGGAGCGGATCGTGGAGGTCGATTCCCTCACCGGCGAGGTGCTGGCGGAGCGGAGCGAGGTGAACTTCTACCCGGCCACCCACTACGTCACGCCGCGCGACAAGCTGCTGGTGGCGATCACCAACATCGAGGCCGAGATGGAGGAGCGGGTCGGCTGGCTGGGGGAGCAGGGGCGCGACCTGGAGGCGGCACGCCTGCGGCAGCGGACCCAGTTCGACCTGGAGATGATGCGCGAGGTCGGCTACTGCTCGGGGATCGAGAACTACAGCCGCCACCTTGCCGGGCGCGAGGCGGGGAGCCGGCCATGGACCCTCATCGACTACTTCCCGACCGACTTCCTGCTCATCGTCGACGAGAGCCACATCTCCATCCCGCAGGTGCACGGGATGTACAAGAACGATCGGACCCGCAAGGAGATCCTGGTCGACTTCGGGTTCCGGCTGCCATCGGCGCTCGACAACCGGCCGCTCACCTTCGAGGAGTTCGAGGATCACCTCAACCAGGTGATCTACATGAGCGCCACTCCCGGCCCGTACGAGATGGAGCGCGCCCAGCGGGTCGCCGAGCAGTTCATTCGCCCGACGGGGGTGGTTGACCCCCAGATCAGCGTCCGTCACACCACGGGCCAGATCGATGACCTGCTGGCGGAGATCCGCGAGACCGTGGGGCGTGGCGAGCGGGTGCTGGTCACCACCCTCACCAAGAAGATGGCAGAGGACCTGGCCGACTACCTCGCCGAGCTGGGCATCAAGGTCCAATGGCTCCACAGCGAGGTCGACACCCTTGAGCGGGTCGAGATCCTGCGGGACCTGCGGCTGGGCGTGTATGACGTGCTGGTGGGGATCAACCTCCTGCGCGAGGGGCTCGACCTGCCCGAGGTGACGCTCGTCGCGATCCTGGACGCCGACAAGGAGGGCTTCCTGCGCTCAGGCGGCTCGCTGATCCAGGTGATCGGGCGCGCCGCCCGCAACGTGGGTGGCAGGGTGATCATGTATGCCGATCGGCAGACCGATTCGATGCGGGCCGCCATCGACGAGACCGATCGGCGGCGGACGAGGCAGCTGAGCTACAACGAGGCTCACGGCATCGTGCCGGAGACGATCACCAAGGCGATCCGCGACATCCACGAGGGCCTCAGACGGGTCGCCGAGGAGCGCGCCGAGCTCGAGGTGGCCGGCAAGGAGCCTGAGGAGCTGGCCGCGATGATGGGCCGCTTGGAGGCGCAGATGAAGGAGGCGGCGCGCAACCTGGAGTTCGAGCGCGCCGCGGCGCTGCGCGACGAGATCCTGCAGCTACGGAGGCTCCGCGAGGAGCTGGCGGCGGCGCCGGGGAGCATCCCGGCCGACGTCTACGCCGCCGCCGCTGATGCCGGCGAGTTCGGCGGGGACGGAAGGCGCCGGCAGCCGCGCGAGGTCTTCAGCACCGCTGCCCGACCGAACATCATCGCCGCCGGCTCGCGGCGTCGTCCGCCGCGCCGCCGGCGACCCTAGGGGCCCCGCATGGCCGGCACGATGCCTCACGCCATCTTCGTCGAGACCGGCCTCGACGCCGGTTCCACCGTGGCAGCCTATGCAGCCGAGCTGCCCGGCTGCGCCGTCTTCGCCTCAAGCGATGCCGAGGCAGTGGGCGCGATGCCGCGACGGGTGGCAGGCTTCACCGCCTGGCTGCGGTCAAGCGGAGAAGCAGCTCCCACCTTCATCGGGGACAACTGGTACGAGGTGGAACGCGGCGCCGTCCGCGGGACGCCCAAGGTTCCGGAGCGGGTCACCTTCAGCCTGGACGAGCTGCCGCCATCGGCAGCGGAGTTCGGCAGCTACCTCGGCTGGCTCGAGCTGGCACGCGAGGAGCTGGCGGCGGCGCTCGACGCCGCGGGCGGGGCGCCGACCAAGGCCCTGGCCGGCATCGTGCGCCAGGACCTCGCCTCGGCCGTGCTCCTCGGCTCAGCGGCACCCGGGGCGGCGCCATCGGACCCGATCGACCGGCTCTATGTGGCACGCGACCATCTCACTGAAGCGCTGGAACGCGCCGGGCCGACGGCCGACGGCGTGCGACGGATCGTGCGCCTTGCGATCGCCGACGACCTGCGCGTCGCTGAACGGCTGCGCGAGTCGCCGCGCTGAGCGTGTCGATCCGCCCCAAGCGGGTCCGGTACGGCGGTCCCTGGGAGCTGTCCGAGCCACGCCGCGCGCCGGCCGGGTCGCGGCTGCGGGAGCTGCAGGACGCGATGCCGAGCTGCCCCGGCGGATCTCGCCCGGTCCTCTCCGGCGACGGCTCGGAGCGGGCGATGCTGATCGGGCAGGCCCCTGGCCATCGCGAGATCGCGACCGGCGTGCCGTTTGCCCACGACGCCGGGCGCCGGCTGGTGGGCTGGCTGGGTCTGGCCGGCATCACCCTCGACGACTTCAGGCAGCGCTGGTACGTCACCTCGGTGGGGAAGTGCTACCCCGGACGCCGGCCGGGGGCATCGGTCGACTCGCCGCCCTCCCGCGCCGAGGTGGCTCGCTGGGCTCCGTTCCTGCAGGACGAGGTGCGTCTCGTCGAGCCCGGGCTGCTGGTGCTCGTCGGCGGGCTGGCGCACCGGCACGCGTTCGGGCCGACGGCCCGGCTGGACGACCTCGTGGGCCGTGAGCTTGACTGGGAGGGAGCACCGGGCGCATCGGTCCTGGCCCTCCCGCATCCGTCGGGAGCCTCGACCTGGCTCAACGATCCGGCCCGCGAGGAGCGGTGGCGACGGGGCATCGAGCTGCTCCGCCGCCGCTGGGCGGAGCTCGAGGGCGAAGCGTCGTGAATCGAGAGACGCGGATCGGGCTGGCGCTGGTGGCGGGCCTCGGAGCGCTGATCTTCAGCATCATGGTGCTCGGCTCGCTCGGGGCGGTGAACCCGGAGCTCGAGCAGATCCCCGTCGCCAAGGTCCTGGGCGAAGGCTTTCCGGCGGTGCGCTACGGTCGCAGCGAAGTACGGATCGTCGGCTGGTACGCCGAGCTGGCGGGCGACTGCAGCGGCGACAGCGGGGGTGTCGACGCCGCGGTGGCCTGGCTGCAGCGCGAATGCCCGCTGCGTGTGCTGCTGCCGTCCCAACCGCCCGAGACGGTGACCCAGGCGCAGCTGGGGGCCGGCCTCCGGCTGGCGGCGCCGACCGGCGGCCCCTTCCCGTCGCGGGCGGGACCGGGAGGGCCGAACCTGCGTCTCGAGCAGCTCGTCTTCGTCGGCCATTTCGACGATCCGGCGGCGGTGAACTGCATTCCCGATCGGGTTGATCGTTGCCGGAACACGTTCGTGGTGAGCGACTACAGCGGACTCATCCGCTAGCCGGACGCGAAACGGAACCGAACAGGCGTTCGCATCGGTCTGATATCATCGAACCGATGCCCTCCGACCGAATCGTGGTGCGCGGCGCCCGCGAGCACAACCTCAAGAACCTCGACGTGGAGATGCCGCGCGACCGCCTGATCGTGATCACCGGGCTGTCGGGAAGCGGCAAGAGCAGCCTTGCCTTCGACACCATCTACGCGGAGGGGCAGCGCCGCTACGTCGAGTCTCTCTCCGCCTACGCGCGCCAGTTCCTGGGGCAGATGGAGAAGCCCGATGTCGACCAGATCGATGGCCTCTCCCCGGCGATCAGCATCGACCAGAAGGGGGCCTCGCGGAATCCTCGCTCCACGGTTGGCACGGTCACCGAGATCTATGACTACCTGCGCCTCCTCTTCGCGCGCGTGGGGCGCATGCACTGCCCGATCTGCGGACGCGAGATCACCCGGCAGACGATCGAGCAGATCGTCGACCAGCTCTATGAGCTCCCCGAGGGAACGCGCCTCATGCTCCTGGCCCCGCTCGTCCGCGACCGCAAGGGCGAGCACGAGAAGCTCCTGGCCGGCGCCAAGCAGGCGGGATTCGTGCGGGTCAGGGTCGACGGCGAGCTGCGCGAGCTCGACGAGGAGATCGCCCTCGACAAGAAGTACAAGCACAGCATCGAGGTGGTCGTCGACCGGCTGACCATCCGCCGCGGGTCGGAGGACGACGCCGATGGGCTGCGCCCGGATGCGACCCGCATGGCCGACTCGATCCAGACTGCCCTGCGGCTGGCCGACGGGACGCTGCTCATCAACCTTCCGGAGGCGGGAGCGAATGGGACCGATCGGCTCTACAGCGAGCGGTACGCCTGCCCCGAGCATGGCGGCAGCTTCGAGGAGCCGGCGCCGCGCAACTTCAGCTTCAACTCGCCGCACGGGGCGTGCCCGGCCTGCACCGGGCTCGGCAGCCGGCTGGAGATCGACCCGCAGCAGGTGATGCCGAACCAGGCGCTCTCGCTGGCCGAGGGTGCGATCGTTCCGTGGCGGCGGATGGTGGTCACCGAGTCGTGGTTCGCCAAGATCCTCGACGCGGTTGCCGAGCGCTACGGGTTCAGCATGAGCACCCCGGTCGGCGAGCTGAGCGACGAGGCGCGCCAGATCCTGCTGTACGGCAACCGGAACGAGCGCGTGACCGTCCGCTACCGCTCGCGGCAGGGGAACGAGCACTCCTTCAGCACCACCTTCGAGGGGATCGTCCCCAACCTGGAGCGCCGCTACCGGGAGACCTCCTCGGAGACGATCAAGGCCGAGATCGAGCGCTACATGACGACCCGGCCGTGCCCCACCTGCGGCGGGATGCGCCTCAAGCCGGAGTCCCTCTCGGTCACGGTCGGGGATCGGAACATCATCGACACCACCCGCCTGTCAGTGACCGATGCGCTGGACTGGTACTCACGGCTGCCGAAGAAGCTGACCGCCCGCGAGAACCAGATCGCGCGCCAGGTGTTCAAGGAGATCCAGGCCCGGCTCGGTTTCCTGGTGGACGTCGGGCTCGACTACCTGACTCTCGACCGGGCCAGCGGCAGCCTCTCCGGCGGCGAGGCGCAGCGCATCCGGCTGGCGACCCAGATCGGCTCCAGCCTGATGGGGGTCCTCTACATCCTGGATGAGCCGTCGATCGGGCTCCACCAGCGTGACAACGCCCGGCTGATCGCGACCCTGATGCGGCTGCGCGACCTGGGCAACACGCTGATCGTGGTCGAGCACGACGAGGAGACGATCCGTTCGGCCGACTGGGTGATCGACATCGGACCGCGCGCGGGTGAGCACGGCGGCGAGCTGATCCATGCCGGCCCGCTCGACGGCCTGCTGACCAACGACCGATCGATCACCGCCGCCTACCTGCGCGGAGACCGTGCGGTTCCCACCCCCTCCACCCGCCGGGAAGGGAGTGGCAGCTGGCTGACGGTGCGCGGCGCGGCCGAGAACAACCTGCGGGGGATCGACGTTGCGTTCCCACTCGGGCGATTCGTGGCGGTCACGGGGGTGAGCGGCTCGGGCAAGTCGAGCCTCGTGGCCCAGATCCTCTATCCGGCCCTGGCCGCGGTCATCTGGGGGGCGCGTGATCGTCCGGGGGCGCACGCCGGGATCGACGGGATCGACCAGGTCGACAAGGTGATCGAGATCGACCAGAGCCCGATCGGGCGCACTCCGCGCTCGAATCCGGCCACCTACACCGGGCTGTGGGCGCCCCTGCGTGAGCTGCTGGCTGCCGTTCCGGAGGCGCGTCTGCGCGGCTACGCCCCGGGTCGCTTCAGCTTCAACGTCAAGGGCGGCCGCTGCGAAGCCTGCGAAGGGGCCGGAATCGTGCAGATCGAGATGCACTTCCTGCCCGATGTCTACGTCCAGTGCGAGGTGTGCAAGGGGAAGCGCTACAACCGCGAGACCCTCGAGATCCACTACAAGGGGCGAAACGTGGCCGAGATCCTGGAGATGACCGTCGACGAGGCGCTCACCTTCTTCTCGGCAGTGCCGACCATCAAGGCCAAGCTCCAGACCCTCCACGACGTGGGGATGGGCTACATCCACCTCGGGCAGCCGGCGACGACCCTCTCGGGCGGCGAGGCACAACGCGTGAAGCTGGCCACCGAGCTGAGCAAGCGGGCCACCGCACCGGGCTGCACTTCGACGACGTCGCGCGGCTTCTTGAGGTGCTGGGCCGTCTCGTGGACGCCGGCAACACGGTGGTCGTCATCGAGCACAATCTGGACGTGATCAAGAGTGCCGACTGGGTGATCGACCTCGGTCCTGAAGGGGGAGCCGCCGGCGGCGCGCTGGTCGCCTCCGGAACGCCGGAGGAGGTGGCGGAGACGCCCGGCTCGCACACCGGAACCTATCTGCGCCACGTGCTTGGCGGTCGGAAGGCGCGCACTCGACCGGTGGTCGAGGATGCGGGACGAAACGGAAGCGACGGCCATCGGCCCGAACGGCGGCAGCTGACGAGGCGCGCCGCCAAGCCGCGCGCCACGGCCAGGCGGGGAGCCGCATGACGATGGCGGCGGTCGCATTGTTCGTCGTCGGGACCCTCTTGCTGGTCGCAGGGATTCTGGCCGGCGGCTCGATCCCGTTCGTGGGGCTGGGAATCCTCGCCCTGGTGGCGGGCGCCATCCTCCAGGTCGCCGCCAGGCCCCGCCCCTGATGCCGTCGCGAGAGGCGGCCGTTGCCCTCCTCCACGACTGGAACGCCAACCCGTCGCTGCGCAAGCACGGCCTCCTGGTCGAAGCCGCGGTCCGCGGCTATGCGACCGATGATGGCCTCGACCCCGATACCGTCGATCGCTGGGGGATTGCCGGCCTCCTGCACGACCTGGACTACGAGCGTTTTCCCGATCCAGCGACCCATGGAGCAATCGCCGCTGACGAGCTCGAACGGCTCGGCTATCCGGACGAGGTGGTGCACGCCGTCCGGGCGCACAACGACACGCTCGGCGTGCCGCGCACCAGCCGCCTCGACCACCTGGTCTACGCCTGCGACGAGCTGGCCGGCTTCCTGGTGGCGGTGGCCCTCATGCGACCATCGAGGCGCCTGGCGGACGTCGCCCCCGAGCACGTCCGCAAGCGCATGAAGGACAAGGCGTTCGCTCGCGCGGTGCCACGCGAGATGCTGCTGGCGGGGGCGGCCGAGATCGGGCTCGGCCTGGACGATCACGCCAAGCGCATGGTCCGCTACCTGGGGGTGGTGGCGCCCGAGGTGGGGCTGTAGCCCATCTCCGCCAGGAAGCGCGACGGGCTCAGCGGGTCGAAGGCAAGGATCAGGCGCTGGGTCGCGCGGGTGATCGCCACGTAGGCCAGGCGTCGCTCCTCCTCGAGCGCGCGGGCCGGGTCCCTCGCTCCGACCAGGGCGCGGTGGTTCGGGAAGCGCTCCTCCTCGAAGCCGATCACGATCACGACCGGCCACTCGCGGCCCTTGGCTCCGTGCACCGTCACCAGCTCGAGCGGCGCCTGCGGGTCGCGCAGGGCCGCGAGGCGCTCAGCACCCTGCCCGACCGCGGCGAGGAAGCGATCGAGACGGGGAAAGGCCGCCGCCCAGCCGAGCAGCGCGTCGAGGGCGGCATGGTCGCCGTCGCCGAGCGCGTCGTCGGCATCGCCTCGCCGCCAGGCGCTCACGGCCCGCAGCTTGAGGAGCGCCGGGAACGGAGCTGCATCGGCAGGCAGCGAACGGGCTCGATCCAGTAGGCAGGCGTGCCTGGTTCCGGCGCGTACCAGGGCGAGCGCGACAGGTCCCAGCTCGGCTCGAGTGCGAGCCAGGACGCAGCAGCGCCCGCTGCGCTCCGTGGCGGCAGCCGCGACCGCTGCGACGCGCTCGGCCCAGCCGGGGTCAGCCGCCGGCATGGCGACGATCTCCCCGGCGATCGTCGGCCGACCCGGGGCGGGGCGAATCTCCTTCGCATAGCGCTCCAGGTTGGCCGAGACGAGGTCGAGCGAAGCGCCGACGACCGCCGGCGGGCAGCGGTAGTTGGTCGCCAGCTGGACGCGCCGGGCGCCCGGGTACCAGCTGCCGAAGTCCAGGATGCGGCGGACGTCGGCCAGCCGCCAGGCATAGATGGTCTGGTCGTCGTCTCCCACCACGAACAGGTTCTGCCGGGGTGAGGCGAGGATGCGCACCAGCTTGAACTGGGCGGCGTCGACGTCCTGGAACTCGTCCACCGCCAGATGGCTGAAACGCCCCTGCCAGCGCGCCCGCAGTGCCGGGTCGTCCTCGAGCAGCCTCACCGCCCGGACCACGAGGTCGTCGAAATCGAGGGACCCGCGCGCCGCCAGCAACGCCGCGAAATGGCGCAGCGGCTCGGCAGCCTCCGGCGGAGGCGGTCGCCCCTCGATCTTCCAGGCGGAAAGGAGCGTATCCAGCTCGGCGGCCTCGGGAGGTGGCGGCTCGTCGGGCCTGCGGCTCACCGCTGCTCGCCTCCGCGCGGCGCGCAGCAACGGCAGCCGATCTGCGATCAGGCGAACCGGCTCGCCGGCGTCGAGCAGGACCTGGCGCGCGAGGGCGTGCAAGGTGCGCACCTCGACCGCCACCGCGCCCGGGATGTGCGGCACCAGGCGCGACGCGATCCGCGTCGAGAGCTCACTCGCCGCATCGCGGTTGAAGGTCACCAGCGCAATCCGCTCCGCCGGAACGCCACGCGACAGCAGGACCCCAACCCGGGCGATGAGAGTGGTCGTCTTGCCGCTGCCGGCCGGAGCGATGATCAGCGCCGGCCCGTCGGGGAGGGTCGCCGCGGCGCGCTGCTCCGGATCCAGCGCCTCCAGCATCGGGCGCAGAGCGGGCGCTATCGGCGGCGTCAACCGCGCGTTCCATGGGTCGACGCTGCGTTCGATGCCCAGCATCGGCACACGATCGTCACGACACCTTACCGGCCGATGACGGCGGCCTTATCGGGCTATCCTGTCGCCGCCTTTGCTGCTGCAACCACCAACCCGCGTCCAACCGATGAGCTGCCGATGACCCGGCGAGACAGCCGGCGGGTCCAGGTCAGCGAGTCGCCTCGTGCGAGGCGCATTCGGGAGGCGATCAAGCGGGAGGACGAGCTGCGAGCCCGGGGAATCGATCCGTATGCCGTGGCTCGCGGCAGCGGTGGCGGCGGAAGCCGCCAACGACCCGGACGAGCGCCTCCTCGACCAGTGCGACTCAAGCGGATCGCCCTCACGGTCCTGGTCGTCCTCCTGGTCCTGGTCTTCGGCGGCGGGTTTCTGCTGTGGCAGCGCGTATCGGCCTTCAACGATGCGGTCAGCTCGGCGCCATCGGCCTCCTCCAGCCTCTTCTTCCCGCTCATCGGCAGTGACCGGGTGAACGTGGCGATGTACGGCTACGGGGGATCCGAGCAGCCGGCGGGCACCTACCTGGCCGACTCGATCAACATCATCTCGATCGACCCGCAGACGGACATGACCACCACCATCCCGATCCCGCGCGACCTGTGGATCACCGGCTTCTCCGAGCTGCCCAAGGGCGGCAAGGTCAACGAGGTGTTCGCCGATGGCTTCGTGATCGGCGGGGTCGACGAGGCGGGGCGGCTGGCGACCGGCCTCCTCTCCGAGGTGACCGGGCTGAAGATCGAGCACTGGATGGCCATCGATTTCGCCGGGTTCAAGGCCATGGTCGACGCAGCGGGCGGCGTGACGTTCTACAACCCGACCGCCTTCAGCTACACGACCAACGAGGACAGGTACCGCGCGGGGGTCTTCGACGCCGGCACCTTCGCGGCGGGCACCCTCAGCCTCAACGGCCAGCAGGCGCTCATGTACTCGCGGGCTCGATACACGAGCGTCCCCGCCGAGGCGAGCGACTTCGCCCGATCGGTTCGTCAGAGCAGGGTCCTGGCTGCGCTGCGCGCCAAGCTCGGATCCGGCGGGATCGGTGCGCTGGGTCCGGGGCTGGCGCTGATGGACGCGCTCAATGGGCGCATGCACACCGACCTCTCGGCGATCGACCTCTACCTACTCTCCGGTCACCTCGCCGCGGATCGCCGCATCGAGCTGGCCGAGGACGTGATCCTGGAAGCCGCGCGCAACGAGAAGGGCCAGTACGT
>VBJX01000035.1 GCA_005879775.1 Chloroflexota bacterium | reverse complement strand
GAAGCCCTGCGCGTCGAGCGGATCGACCACGGGCTCGCCGTCCTGGGTGATGCGGCGCTGACGGCGCGGCTGGCCGAGACGCGCTTCCCGCTGACCGTCTGCCCGAACAGCAACGTGGTCATCGCCAACAAATACAAGCGGCTCGAAGATCATCCGTTCCGCCGCATGCGACAGGCGGGCCTGCTTGCCACCCTGAACACCGATGATCCGGCCATGACGAACCTCGACCTCGGCTACGAATACCGATCGGTGGCGAGCGCCCTCGGCATGCCGTGGGACGAGATCGTGGCCGTTTCGCTCGACGGCATCGAAGCATCGTGGCTGGATGATGGAGAGAAGCGATCGCCATGAGCGAACCTCTGCCCAACGCGGTCGAGCTCGTCGTCACCGGGGCGACGCTCGTCGATGGCAGCGGGGCGGCCGGGCGGCGGGGAGTCGTGGGGGTGCGCGAGCGCCGGCTCCATATCGGGGATGCTGGATGGCAGCCGCGGGCAGCACGGACCATCGACGCGAGCGGCCTGGTCGTCACTCCTGGGTTCATCGACCTGCACTCGCATGGCGGCCTGGTGATCCTGGCCGATCCTCGCCACGAGCCGAAGGTGCGCCAGGGGGTCACCACCGAGGTGATCGGAGTCGACGGCAATGGATACGCCCCATTCGCCCACCGCGAGGACCTGCTCGCCTTCGTCGAGCTCAATGCCGGCCTCGATGGGCGACCGGCGATCACGTATGACTGGGACACCATGGCCAGCTACATCGGGCGCTACGACCGCCAACAGCGCGCTGCGCATCGGCGCCATCGGCTGGGAGGAAGAGCCGGCCACTGATGTGGCAATGGCCAACATGCGGGCGATGCTGCGCGAGGCGATGGAGGAGGGAGCCTTCGGCATCTCGACCGGACTCGACTACCCGCCCGGCGCCTACGCCTCGACCGATGAGCTCGCCGCGCTCACCAACGAGGCGGCACGACACGGCGGCTTCTACCACACCCACGTGCGCTACCCGCTGGGGGACCGCTTCCTGGACCCCTTCCGCGAGGCGATCGAGATCGGGCGGCGGGGCAATGGGCCCGTCCACCTGACGCACTTCTATCACCACCAGACGCATCCCGGTGGACCCGAGCAGCTCCTCGCGCTGGTGGATGAGGCCCGCCAGGCGGGCCACGACGTGACCTTCGACTCATATCCGTACGAGTGGGCATCGACCCGGCTGCTGATCCAGCTGCCGCAATGGGTCCAGTCGGGTGGACCGATGGCCCTCAAGGAGCGCCTCGCCGATGGGGCCACGCGCGATCGGCTGCGGGCCGAGATGACCGCACGAGGAGCCGCCTACACCGGGCCGGCCGGCTGGGCGGACCTGCGTCTGGGAGCCTTCACCCGACCGGAGAACCTCCGCTGGGAGTCCGGGACGCTGGCCGACGTGATGCGCGAGACCGGCTCCGACGCGCTGGATGCCATCTGCGACCTGTTGCTGGCCGAGAACCTGGGAGTGGCGCAGGTGACCAGCGGTCCGTGGAGCGAGACGCTCCCCCACTTCGTGCGCCACCCGGTGGGGATGGTCGGCACCGATTCAACCTTCCTTGGCGAGAAGCCGTCGCCACGGACCTACGGCTCCTTCCCGCGCATCCTCGGCCAGTTCGTGCGCGACGAGCAGCTGCTCAGCCTCGAGGAGGCGGTGCGCAAGATGACCTCGGCGCCGGCTGCCCGCCTGGGGCTCCACGACCGCGGGCTGCTGCGGAACGGGTATGCCGCCGACCTGGTGATCCTCGATCCGGCTCGTGTCCGTTCCAACGCCACGTATGACGAGCCGCGCCGCTTCCCCGATGGGATCGAGTACGTCGTCGTCAACGGCCAGCTCGTGGTCGACAGCGGCCGTCACACCGGCGCGCTGCCCGGCCGCGCGCTGCGACGCGGGCAGAAGCCCCAATGATGGGTCTGTCCCTCTACTGCCCATGGGTCTGGTGGTGGCGGCCGTGGTGATCGCGTGCCTCATCTGGCTGCGTCGGTCCAGACCCTGATCCCGCTCTCTCAGCAGTCCTCATTCCCCTCAAGTCGGACCGATTCGGCCTTGCGTTGGTACGATTCGGCGATGGAGGGGCAGGGATGACCCGCACGCTGACGCGGAGGCCCGCGCCCGAGGCCCTCATCGTCCCGCCCGGGGCGCCCACGCCGGGACGCATCGAGTCGCGGCTCCCCCCGCGCCGCGAGGGGCCGGCCAAGCTCACCGGCCAGGCGAAGTACGCGGACGACCTCGTCTTTCCCGGTGCCTGGTACGGCGCCACCATCCGGTCGAGCGAACCACGCGCCCGGCTGCTGGCGATCGAGCTTGACCCGGGCTTCGACTGGAGTCGCGTGGCGGTCATCACCGCGGCCGACATTCCCGGGGAGAACGTCGTCAGCCTGATCCGCGACGACCAGCCGATCCTGGTCCCGCTCAACGGCGAGATCCAGCATCAGGCGGAGCCGATCTGCCTGCTGGCCGCCGCCGACCGGGCCACGCTGCGCGAGGCGCGGCGCCGGGTGCGGATCCGCACCGAGCCACTGCCTGCGGTCTTCGACCCGCTGGCCTCGACTCGCGAGTTCGCGCGCTACGAGGTGAAGCGCGGCGACATGGAGAGCGGCTTCGCCGAGGCGGACCTCGTGATCGAGGGGACCTATCGGGTCGGACACCAGGAGCAGCTCTACATCGAGAACCAGGCGATGATCGGCGTGCCGCGCGAGGACGGAGGGATCACGGTCCACGGCTCGCTGCAGTGCCCGTACTACATCCACAAGGCGATGAAGCGGGCGCTCAACCTGACCGATGCGCAGGCCGTGGTCATCCAGGCGGAGACCGGCGGCGGCTTCGGGGGCAAGGAGGAGTACCCCTCGATGATCGCCCTGCACGCCGCCCTCCTGGCGCGCAAGGTCGGCAAGCCGGTGCGCATGATCTACGACCGCCACGAGGACATCAGCGCCACCACCAAGCGCCATCCGGCGATCGTCCACCACCGCAGCGGCGTGACCCGCGACGGCCGGCTGGTGGCGCAGGAGATCGAGGTGGTCATGGACGGCGGCGCCTACTGCACGCTGACGCCGGTCGTGCTGAGCCGCGGCACCCTGCACGCCGGCGGTCCGTACCGCTGCCCGAACGTGCGGATCGTCGGCCGGGCGATGGCTACCAACACGCCGCCGAACGGCGCGTTCCGCGGCTTCGGCGCGCCGCAGACCGAGTTCGCCGCCGAGATGCAGGTGAACCGCATCGCCGAGGCCCTGGAGATCAGCCCGCTCGAGCTGCGCCGGCGCTGGGTCTACCGCGAGGGCGACATCACGCCCACCGGCCAGGTGCTGCGCGAGAGCGTCGGAGGCGTCGACGTGCTGGAGGCGGCCGCCGAGGCGAGCGACTTCGCTCGGCACCTGGAGCAGACACGGGCGGCGCGCGAGGCACGCAATGCCGGGGCGCGGCGTGCGTCGGGGATCGGCCTGGCCCTGGCCTGGCATGGAGCCGGCTTCACCGGCTCCGGCGAGGTGCACCTGGCCAGCGTGGCATCGGTCGAGCTGACCGGGGAGGGTGGGATCCGGATCCTCACCGCCTCCACCGAGATGGGCCAGGGGACCAAGACCATCTTTCCGCAGCTGATCGCCAGTGAGCTTGGCGTCGAGTACGGCGAGGTCGAGATCGCGCCACAGGACACCAGCGTCGTCCCGGACTCCGGCCCGACCGTCGCCTCTCGCACCGCGATGGTGGTGGGCGGCCTCCTGATCAAGGCCGCGCGCAGGCTGCGCAGGCAGGTCGAGGAGGCGACCCGTCGCCCATTCCGCGAGGGCTACCGCCAGTTCGCCGCGGAGCACGGCGGGCTGCGGGTCGACGAGCAGTTCGAGCCGTACCCGGGCGTCCCGTTCGACGACGCCACCTACACCGGTGACGCGTATCCGGCCTTCGGCTGGGCCTGTGCCGTGGCCCAGGTCGAGGTCGACCTGGACACCGGCGAGGTGGCGGTGAACGACGTCGTCTCGGCCGATGACATCGGCCATGCCATCCATCCGATCATGGCCGAGGGCCAGGTGGAGGGCGGCACGCTGCAGGCGGTCGGCTACGCCACGATCGAGGAGATGAAGCTGGTCGACGGGCGCTACCTGAATGATCGCCTGTCGACCTACCTGATTCCGACCGCCCTCGACGCTCCCGCCTTCCATTCGATCCTGGTCGAGAAGCCGTTCTCCGGTGCTCCACACGGGGCGAAGGGAGTCGGCGAGCTGCCGATGGACGTCGGCGCCCCGGCGGTGGTGGCCGCCATCCACGACGCGACGGGTGTCTGGATCCATGACCTGCCGGCCACCCCGGAGCGGATCCTGGCTGCCCTGACCGGAGCGTTGCCACCGCCCGCGCCGGGGTTCAGCGCGCCGAAGCCGGAGCAGGGGGCGGCGTGAGCTATCGGTTCTTCGTCAACGGCGACCCGGTCGAGGTCGAGGTGCCGGGCATGCGCCGCCTGCTCGACGTCCTGCGCGAGGACCTGGGAATGACGGGAACCAAGGAGGGCTGTGGCGAGGGCGAGTGCGGTGCGTGCAGCGTCCTGCTCGACGGCGCGGTGGTCGACTCGTGCCTGGTGCCGGTCTGCCAGGTCGACGGGGTGAGCGTGCGGACGGTCGAGGGCCTGGCCGCCGGCGAGCAGCTGGGCGACCTGCAGGCCGCGTTCCTGGAGACCGGCGGCGCCCAGTGCGGCATCTGCACGCCAGGGATGCTGATGGCGGCCGAGGCCTTCCTGGAGGCGCAGGCGGTCGAGCACACGGTCCCCGGCGAGGGAGCGATTCGCGAGGCGATCGGCGGCAACCTGTGCCGCTGCACCGGCTACACAAAGATCATCGACGCCATCGCCCTGGCGGCTGAGCGCCGCCGGGCGGTCGATCCACAGCTCAGCGACCAGCCGATCTAGCCCGATGCCGATCGAGCCGCCGGTGGCATCCCCGCGGTCGCTCCCGGAGGCCTATGCCGTGATCGCCGGCGAGCCGCACCGCCCCATGGCCGGCGGCACTGACCTGCTGGTGCAGATCACCGGCGAGATTGGTGAGCCACCGGAGCGGGTGCTGGACCTGTGGGGGCTCGAGGAGCTGCGCGGGATCAGCCTGGAGGGCGGGACGCTCGTCCTGGGAGCGCTGACCACCTACACGGAGATCCGGCAGTCGGTCATCGTCGCCGAGCACCTTCCCGCGTTGGCCGAGGCGGCGGCGACCATCGGCGCCGCGCAGATCCAGAACCGGGGCACGATCGGCGGGAACGCGGCAAATGCCTCCCCCGCCGGCGACACCCTGCCCATCCTGCTCGCCTGTGACGCCGAGCTGGTGCTCGGCAGCGTCCGCGGGGAGCGGGCGGTCGCAGCGATCGAGTTCTGGCCGAAGTACCGCGAGACCGCGCTCGCCGCCGATGAGCTGATCGTCCGCATCCGCCTGCCGCTGGTGGCGGACCGCCAGGTGCGCTTCCGCAAGGTCGGCACCCGCCGCGCGCAGGCCATCTCCAAGGTGGTGATGGCCCTTGCCTGGCGCACCGACCCAGGCCAGGACTCCTCCCCATGGCGCGATGTGCGGCTGGCGCTCGGCTCTGTGGCGGCCACGCCGGTTCGCGTCCCTCGCACGGAAGCCGTGCTGGAAGGATCATCACCCTCCGAGGCGACCGCCGACGAGGCGGCGGCAACGCTCGCGGCAGAGATCGAGCCGATCGACGACGTGCGATCGAGCGCCGATTACCGGCGGGCGGTGGCGGCTCGCGTGCTGCATCGGCTCATCCGTGACGAGGGTGGCTGGTAGGTGCAGGCCCCCACCATCGACGAGGTGCACCTCTTCTCGGGTCCCTCCGAGTTCCGCGCCTGGCTCGAGGAGCATCACAATTCGGAGAGTGAGCTGTGGGTCGGGTACTACAAGCGGGGCGTGGCGAAGTCGTCGATCACCTATCCCGAGTCGGTCGAGCAGGCGCTCTGCTACGGCTGGATCGATGGGATCGGCTACCGGATCAACGACGAGGTGCACGCCAACCGCTTCACGCCCCGGAAGCGCCGCAGCAACTGGAGCGCGGTCAACATCGCCAAGGTGGCCGAGCTCGAGAAGGCGGGTCTGATGCATCCGGCCGGCCGAAAGGCCTTCGAGGAGCGCGATCAGCGGCGGGATGCGCCGTACTCCTACGAGAATCGACCTCATGATCTTCCCCCTGATGCGGCCGCCCGCATGCAGGCGAACGCCGAGGCGTGGCGCTACTGGCAGGCGCAGACGGCGAGCTATCGGCGTGCGGCGACGTGGTGGATCGTGAGTGCCAAGCAGGAGGCGACCCGTCAGCGGCGCCTGGAGACGTTGATCGATGACTCCGCTGCCCACCGCCCGATCAAGCCTCTTGTCCCTCGTCGCGGAGAACGTTCGTGAGGCCGCAAACCCCCGGCGTCCAGATCGTGGGTCCCGCGGACCCGCACGCGGACGAGGTCCTGACCCCGGAGGCGCTGGCATTCGTGGCTGGCCTGCATCGGGCCTTCAACCCGAGACGGCTGCGGCTGCTGGCCGATCGGGCCGAGCGCCAGGCCCGCCTCGAGGCGGGTGAGCTCCCCGACTTCCTGCCGAACACCGCACACGTCCGCGAGGATCCGAGCTGGCAGGTGGCCACGACGCCGCTCGACCTCGAGGATCGGCGGGTCGAGATCACCGGTCCGGCCGAGCCGAAGATGATGATCAACGCCCTCAACTCGGGCGCCCGCGTCTTCATGGCCGACTTCGAGGATGCCCTCTCCCCGACCTGGGAGAACGTGCTCCTCGGCCAATGGGCGGTGCGGGAGGCCGTCCGCCGCCGGCTCACCTTCGAGACCGATGAGAAGACCTACGAGCTCAATCCGGAGATCGCCACGCTCCTCATTCGGCCGCGCGGCTGGCATCTCGAGGAGGCACACCTGCTGGTCGACGGGGCGCCGATTTCCGCAAGCCTCTTCGACTTCGGCCTGGCCTTCTTCCACAACGCCCAGGAGCTGCTCGACCGGGGCTCCGGCCCGTACTTCTACCTGCCGAAGCTCGAGTCGCACCTGGAGGCGTACCTGTGGAACGACGTCTTCCTCGCCGCCCAGGAGGCCCTGGGGATTCCCCGCGGCAGCATCCGGGCGACGGTCCTGATCGAGACGATCCTGGCGGCCTTCGAGATGGACGAGATCCTCTACGAGCTGCGGGAGCACTCATCGGGCCTGAACGCCGGACGCTGGGACTACATCTTCAGCATGATCAAGAAGTTCCGGAACCGGGATGACCTGATCTTCCCCGATCGCGCCCTGGTGACGATGGCCGCGCCCCTGATGCGCGCCTACGCCCAGCTGCTCGTGCGCACCTGCCACGCCCGCGGCGCGCACGCCATCGGCGGGATGAGCGCGTTCATCCCAAACCGCCGCGATCCGGAGGTGACTGATCGAGCGTTGGCCAAGGTCCGCGAGGACAAGGAGCGCGAGGCGGGCGACGGCTTCGATGGGACCTGGGTCGCCCATCCCGACCTCGTGCCGGTCGCGGGCCGGATCTTCGACCTGGCTCTGCGGGACAAGCCGAACCAGAAGGATCGGCTGCGCGACGACGTGCAGGTCGAGGCCGCGGACCTGCTCGACCGACCGGACGGGGCGATCACCGAGCACGGGGTGCGGACCAACGTGCGGGTCGCCCTCCAATACCTTGCTTCGTGGCTCGCCGGCAATGGTGCGGCCGCGATCAACAACCTGATGGAGGACGCGGCGACCGCCGAGATCAGCCGCAGCCAGCTGTGGCAATGGCGGACGCACGCGGCCAGCCTGGACGACGGGAGGCCGATGACGGCCGATCTCTACACCTCGCTCCGCGACGAGGAGCTCGCCGCGCTGGAGAGCTCGTTCCCGGAGGGACGCTGGACCGACGCCGCCGAGCTCCTCGACGAGCTCGTCCTCTCCGACGACTTCGCCGAGTTCCTGACCCTGCGCGCCTATCCGCGCCTCTAGGAGGCGAGCGCCCGCTCCAGGAAGCGCCCGCCGCCGCGGCGTCCGGTGAACTCACCGTCGCGCACGATCAGCTCGCCGCGCAGCAGCACGCTGCGGACCGCCCCACGCACGGTCATCCCCTCGTACGGCGTGAAGTCGCTGGTGTGGTGCAGATCGGCCTGGCGGAGGGGCCGGATGGCGTTCGGGTCGAAGATGACCAGGTCGGCATCACGGGCAACCTCGATCGCCCCCTTGGCCGGCATTCCGAAGAGGCGCGCCGGGGTGGTAGCCAGCAGGTCGACGAGCCGCTCGATGCTGATCCGGCCGCCGGCGACCCCCATGGCGTATGACACGCCCAGCAGGGTCTCGATGCCGGGCGCTCCGTTGCTGATCTGGGGAAAGGGAGGTGCGGGGACCTGCTTCTCCACGCTGAGCCGATCCGGCACGTGGTCGCTGGCGATCGTGTCCAGCCCACCCGCGCGCAGGCCGAGCCACAGCGACTCGCGATCGGCTTCGGAGCGGAGCGGCGGGGAGATGACGCTCTTGATCACCTCCGCCTCGTCGTCCCCTTCGTAGCGGCCGTGGTCGAAGGTCAGGTAGTGCGGGCAGGTTTCGGCGTAGACGGGCCAGCCTCG
>VBJX01000034.1:6282-21644 GCA_005879775.1 Chloroflexota bacterium | reverse complement strand
GCGGAGCTGGTGCATGCCACGGTCCTCGAACACAATGCCTGCGTCGCGAGCCAGTTCCACGGTCAGCGCGGAGACGAGAATCTCGCCCGGGCCAGCGAGCGCGAGGACGCGCGACGCCTCATGGATCGCGACTCCGTGGATATCGTCTTCGGCCCTTTCAACTTCGCCCGTGTGCACCGATGTCCGGATCTCGATCGGCAGGGTGGCCGCCGCGAACCTGAGCGCGACCGCGCAGCGGACGGCTCGTGCGGCGCCATCGAACATGGCCAGCACCCCGTCGCCGGTCATCTTCACCAGGGTGCCCCGGAAGCGGCTCAGCTCGTCTCGGGTCCGGCTCTCGTGGGCGGCCAGCACGTCCATCCAGGCCCGGTCACCCAGGCGCAGGGCCGTGCCGGTGGAATCGACGATGTCGGTGAAGACCAAGGTCGCCACCACGCGATCGGTCAGGCTGGCCATGGGTGCCAGCCAACTCTTCACGCCCGACCATTGGATCATTTCGAACGGCTCGTCACCCACGACCCACGCGTCGTGCCCTGCTGGTATGTCAACCACATCCATTGGTCCGATCGCCCACGGGGCGCCGTCTTTCATGACCCCTGCCATGTGGCCGGCGAGCCCTACGCCCTGGTGATGCACCTCGCACCACTCGGTGCCGACCTTGGGCTTGAGGTGGGTGGACCAGCGAAACCCCGGCAGTTGAACGTCGTGCGAGATCAGCAGCCCGCCCACGGTCACCCGCTGGCTGCGCACACCTTCCAACTCGATGGTTTCGTCCGCTGCTGAGAAGCTCCGTATGACGGGATCGCTCACTGCTCCCGCCTTGACGACGGTGCGGCGGGCTCGCCGCCGATCGTGATTCGTCGACGCGTCGAGACCTGGACCTGCGCCGCGCGACCCTCGTGGGCCGGTTGGTCCATCAGCGCGATCAGGCGGCTGGACATGAAGCGGAAGTTGCGCAAGTGGCTTTGATCACGAAGGTCTGTTTGCCCTGGCCGGCGTCGACCACCGCTTCGATCACCCTTCATGCCGACATAGTACGGAAGTGCAGGCTTACAGAAGTCCGGCCATAAGAAGGAGATCCTTTCGACGGCAACGCTCTGTAACCAGCGAGGGTCACCAGGGGTGATACGTCACTCGCCATGGCCGCACACGCGATGAGGCCGTCCGTTGAAGCGCACGGCCTCCCTCCTCACTATGTCGGCTAGGGCGCGGAGCAACCGAAACGAGGTCCTCCTGGGGTGGGGGGAATATGGTGGGCGCACGCTTCCACGCGACCTCTGCAATGAGGTGGTGCCGCACCTTTCGTGATTTTCGCGCGGGCGTGGACGGCACGAGGTCTCGCCTGAACCGCCTGCTGCTTTCAGGCAGTTGCCTTTCAGAAGGCCGCTGTTCACGATAACTGCGAGGAAAATGGCGTTCGAAATCGTCGGCAGGGACGAGGAGCTTGCCACGCTCGGGGCGTTCGTCAACGACGTGCGGGACGGGCCGGCTGCGCTCCTGCTCGAGGGGGAGGCGGGCATGGGCAAGTCCACGCTGTGGCTCGCCGGCGTCGAGCACGCGCGCAGGGAGCGATTCCGCGTCCTCTCCTCGCGGCCGGCTGAGGCCGAGCGCAGTCTCGCACACGTGGGGCTCAGCGATCTGCTCGAGGACGTCCTCGACGACGTCCTACCGGCGCTCCCGGCGCCGAGGCAGCGCGCGCTCAAGGTCGCGATGCTGCGAGACGAGACGTCTGGTGATCCCGTCGATCACCGGGCGCTGGCCGTCGCCGTGCGCGACGTGCTGCAGCTTGTCAGCGAGCGCGAGCCGACCCTGATTGCCGTCGACGACATCCAGTGGCTCGATCCGTCGTCCTCGACGGCGCTGGCCTTCGCGCTGCGAAGGCTCGGCGCGAGCCACCTGCTCGTGCTGCTCACCCGACGGCTCGCGGACGGGCCGCAGCTGTCAGGACTCGACCAAGCCCTGGGTGGAACACGCCTCGGGCGCCTGTCAGTGGGGCCGCTCAGCGTCGGCGCACTCCACCAGCTCCTGCGTTACCGGCTCGGCAGGGCCTTTGCGCGGCAGACCCTGCTCCGTATCCACGAGCAATCGGGTGGAAACCCGTTCTTCGCGCTGGAGCTGGCCCGCGTTCTCGACCCGGAGGTCGACCCAGCTCAGCCGCTCCCGGTCCCCACGACGCTCGAAGAGCTCCTGAGTGCGCGGATCGCCGGCCTCCCCGCGTCCACACGTGAAGCGCTCGCGCTGGCCTCGGCGCTCGGCACGGCATCGGAGTCGCTTCTGGAGCAAGCCGGCGTCGGGATGGGCGCGCTCGACCCGGCCTACGCCGCGCACGTGATCGAGCGCGAGGGTGGGACGATCCGCTTTGCCCACCCGCTGCTCGCATCGGTCCTCTATCGAGACCTCGGCGACAAGCGGCGGGTCGTGCACGGGCAGATCGCCCGAATTGTCGAGGATCCACTCCTTCGTGCCCGTCACCTCGCGCTGTCGAAGGCAGAACCGGACGCCGACGTCTCTGCCGCTCTCGACGAGGCGGCCATCTTGGCGGTCGATCGCGGTGCCTCGGCCGTTGCAGCCGAGCTCTACGAGCACGCCATCCGGCTGACGCCGCCGGACGCCGGCGAGGAGCGCCATCGTCGGGCGCTGGCTGCCGCTCGCGCGCATCAGCTCGCCGGCGAGTGGACGCGCGCCCGGACGATCGCGACCGAGCTGCTGGCCGAGACGGAGATCGGCTCGTGGCGCGCCGAGGCGCTGATCCTCCTGGCCGAGCTGGAAGGCATTAACCGTGCGGCCGAGCTCCTCGAGGAGGCCCTGCGCGAGGCGGCCTCGCGTCCGGCGCTGCAGTCGGTCATTCACTCTCGGCTGGCGTGGGCAAGACGCTTCAGGACAGGGTTCGACCACGCCGCTGCCGCGCTCGAGCTGGCAGAACGCCTCGACGACGACGTGCTCCGGAGCCGCGCCCGGGCGGTGCAAGCGATCCTCGGCTGGTTTCGGGGCGACGCGGAGGCGCCGAGCGATCTCCCGGTGCTGGCCCAGTCCCTCCCGAGCGCCCTCGGCGGCGAGCGATTGGTGCAGGAGGCGACGCAAGCGGTCGTGAATACTCTCGCGCCGTCTTCAAAGAGGGGCGAGGCCCGCGCCATGTTCGAGCGCGAGCTCAAAGAGTGGCGCGAGCGGGACGAGCCGCGCAGTGCCCGGGCACTGTGGGGTCTTGCCTGGGTCGAGTTCTGGGCCGGGCGCTGGGAGCTCGCGGCCGAGCACGCGGCTGGCGCGCACGACATCTCGATCCAGTACGGCCTCGAGGTGCCGCAGGACCACCTTCCAATCGCCGTCATTGCCGTCCATCGCGGCCAGCCCGAGCTCGCCCGCCGGCATTCGGAGCGTGGTCTCGAGCTGGCGGAAGAGCAGTTCGGCGCCCGACCGCCGCAGCACCTTGCGGTGCTGGGGCTGGTCGCGCTCTGGAACGAAGATCCGTCCGCTGCCCTGGAGTGGTTCGAGAAGGCTGACCAGCGAGCGGCGGCGGTCGGATGGCGCGAACCGAGCATGCGTTGGTGGACCGCCGACTACGCCGAGCTCCTTCTGGCGCTCGACCGGCTCGATGACGCGGTTCGAATCACCGACATCTGGGAGGTGGACGCCAGACGGGTGTCCCGCGAGTGGGTGCTCGGGCACGTGACGCGCTGCCGCGGTCTCGCGGCGGCAGCCCGCGGGGAGGTAGAACAAGCGCTGCTCCTTCTTGCACAGGCGGTCGCCGAGCACGAAGCGGTCGGCGATCCGTTCGGCCGGGCGCGGGCCCTGCTCGCGCTCGGCATCGTCAGGCGTCGCCGCCGTCAGAAGCGTTCAGCCCGCGAGGCCATCGAGGCTGCACTCGAAGCGTTCGAGACGATTGGCGCCCCGGGCTGGGCCAGGAAGGCGCGCGCCGAGTTGGGCCGGATCGGCGGGCGCGTGCGGGCGGAAGGGCTCTCGGCAGCGGAGCGCCGCGTCGCCGCACTCGTGGCCGAGGGCAGAACGAACCGGGAAATCGCCGCCGCTCTGTTCCTCGGCGAGCGGACGGTCGCCAGCCACCTGACGCACATCTACGCCAAGCTCGGCGTTCGATCGCGGACCGAGCTCGCCCGCCGCCTCGGCCCTGACGAGGCTGTGTAGACCGAGCAAAGTTCAGACGTTCTGACGTTTCCGGCGCGGCGCGCACGCCGTAGCGTCAAGGACGTGCCGAGCTACCTGGTCGAAACCTTTCTGGCGCGCGGCGCCGCTGGCGAGCGTCAGGCGCGCGAGCAGCGGGCAAGCTCGGCCGCCGAGGCGCTGACGCGAGCGGGGACGCGCGTCCGCTTCGGTGGGTCCATTCACCTTCCCGAGGACGAGATCTGCTTCTTCACCTTTGAGGCACCGTCGGGTCGCGAGGCCGCGCTCGTCGCCCAGCGGGCCGACCTCGAGCCGCTGCGCGTGGTGGAGGCCGTTTCGTCCATCGAAACCACCGCATGCCTCGCCGACCGAAAGGAGCACCCCCGATGACCGCCACCCCGTCATCCCCATCCACATCAACGTCGACCTCACGCCGCGCCCTGCTGGCCGGGGCCCTGGGCGGCCTGGGCGCGCTGGCGGCCGGCGCCATCGCTCGCGTCAGCCCAGTGCGCGCCGCCGACGACGATGGCTCGGTGATCCATATCGCCGACTACTACCAGAACGCCCAGCAGGAGACCCATCTCGGCAACCAGGCCAACGACGCGATCGTGCTGAGCTGCGCCAGCACCCCCGACAGTGGCGGGGGCGGTGGCACCGCCATCCTGGGCCATAGCGACCACGGCATCGGGGTCCAGGGTGAAACCACCGGCAGCTTCGGCACCGGGGTCTACGGCAACAGCAGCTCAGCCACCGGGGTCTACGGCAGAGGCGCGACCAACGGTGTCTATGGTATCAGCACCACGGGCAGCGGCGTCACCGGCGAGAGCAGTTCCGGCCACGGGGTTTCGGCCAGCAGCGACTCTGTTGGTGTCTACTCCATCGGCGGTAGTGCCGGCGTCAGCAGCTCCAGCATCTCTGGCTTCGGTGTCGTTGGTACCAGCACCACGGGCATCGGCGTCTATGGTGCCAGCGTCTCGAGCGTCGGCGCCTTTGGCCAAAGCACCTCGAGCACGCAGGCTGCAAGTGTTGGCCGTTCCGTCGGCAATAGCACTGGAGTGCAGGGCTTCAGCGGCGCTAGCGGCGCTCTGCTGCCCGCCGCCAGGGCCAAGACCGGGGTGTACGGCTACGCCGCCCAGGACAGCACGGCGAAGGGGGTAATCGGCGAGACGACCAGCGGCCACGGGCTGCACGGTATCGCCACCAGCAGCGGATGGGCCGGCTACTTTGCGGGCCGGGTGTACACCACCGCCTACCACGAGATGACCGAGATCAGCGCTCCCGCGGCTCCGGCTGCCAACCACGCTCGTCTCTTCCTCAAGAGCGACGCACTGGGCCACACCCAGCTCTGCGTGCGCTTCAACACCGGGACTATCAAGGTGCTCGCCACTCAGAGCTAGCGGCGCCGGCTCACCTCTCCCTGCCGATCATGGCGCCAGGCGCCTGCTCGAGGCGAAGCGCGCGAGGCGTACGCCAACAACCTAGATGCGATCCTCGCCAGGGAGCTGCCACCCGCGCGCGGCAAAGGCACTACTAGCACAACTCACCGAGGAGGTACGGATCGTCTGAGCGACCGACGTGCGCGTCACCTACCGGGTGCCGCCGGAGGTTCGCTTACCGGATGGAATGGTGGAGATGAGGGGACTCGAACCCCTGACCCCCGCGATGCGAACGCGGTGCTCTCCCAGCTGAGCTACATCCCCACGGGAGGCCGAAGTATATCGTACCGACCTCTTCCCAAAGTAGAACAGATGTTCTAGACTGGATCGGGTCATGACCGATCCGGCCCTGGTAGTCCGACCGCTCCCCGAGCTCCTCGACGCGCTCCGTGATCAGGGGCTGCGGCGTGGAATCAGCCCTGGCCCGATGGTCGCCGCCGACCCCCTTCCCACCGGGCAGCCATCGCTCGATGCCGCGCTGCGCACCGGCGGCTGGCCACGCGGCGCCCTGACCCTGATCGACGCCCCGGCCGGCGGCGGCGCCACCAGCCTGGCGCTCGGCTCGATCGCTGCCTGCCAGGCGGCCGGAGGCCTGGTGGCCTGGCTCGATCCGGCCGACCGCCTCGACCCGGCGACCGCTGCCCGGCTCGGCGTCGAGCTGGAATGGCTCCTGGTCGTCCGCCCCGCCGATCCCGCCGAGGCGGTGGAGCTGGCCGGCTGGCTGGTCCGCAGCCGGCTCATCGAGCTGGTCGTCCTCGACCTGGCCGATGCCCCCGCAGCCGCGGCGCCCAGCCTGAACCGCCTCGCCGACCAGCTGGTCCGTGCCGGGAGCGTGGCCCTCCTCCTTGCCGGCTCGTCGGCCCGCGAGCCTGCCGGCCGCGTGGCGGGGGTGCGGCTCGAGCTGCATCGGCGTGCGTGGCTGGCCGTCGGGCAGGACCTGGTCGGGCAGCGGGTCGAGGCCACCGTCACGCGCCATCGCTGGGCGCTCGCCGGCGGCCAGGCGACTCTCGACCTGTGGTTCGCCGAGGGGCGCCGGATCGATCCGCTCCTCCGCTCGGTGGCGCTCCCGCGCGAGGCAGAGGCACCGGCCGCCGAGGAGGCAGCCGCCCCCGCGCTCCGTGTCGTCTCCGCCTGAGCCGCCCCCGATGCCCCGGCATGAACACCCTCTGTTCACAACGGCCAAGAAGAGGCCGTTTTGGCGCTCAACTTGGCGCTCCTGCACGCCCAGCGTTCACCAGGGCCAAGAAGGAGCGTTTTTCACGCCCAAGTTGGCCGATATGAACACCCACTGTTCACGGCCGCTCCGCCAGGAGCGCTCAGCGCTCCTAACAGCCAAGCAACGCTGTCTCAAGGCGCAAACCTGGCCATCCAGAGCGCTCAGCGCTCCCATCCGCCAAGAAAACGGGTCTGGTCAGGGCAACTTGGCCGTTAGGAGCGTTCAGCGCTCACGACGCGAAGGGAGGGCCGCGTGAACCGGCTCCTGGCGCTCATCTGGCCGGACCTGCGCGCGCCGGACGGGGAGCCGGCCACGTTCGAGGCGATGCTGGATCGGCTCGACGACTTGTCTCCACGGATCGAGGCGGTTGGCCGGGGAGTGGCGCTCCTGGAGATCACCGGCCTCGGGGCGCTGCTGGGCGATGAGCGGCGGATCGCGGCTCGGGCGGTGGCCCTGGCACGCGGGATCGCGCCGCTTCCCGTGTGGGCGGGAGTGGGGGACAACCGCTGGCTGGCAGTGCTTGCGGCACGTCTTGCCGCACGTGCCCGCCAACCCGCCGCCCCGGCCGCCTTCCACGCCATCCCGCCCGGGGGAGGAGCCGTCGCCCTCGCCCCCCTCTCACTGGACCTGCTCCCCGCCGATCCCGCCACCCGGGCGCGCTTCGCCCTCTTCGGGCTGACCGTGATGGGGGAGCTGGCCGCCCTGCCGCGCTCCGCGGTGGGGGCACAGTTCGGCGCAGCCGGCGAACGGCTCCAGCAGCTCGCCCGTGGAGAGGATCCGAGACCCCTCGTCCCGCGACGCCGCCCCGAACAGCTGAGCAGGCGTGCCACCTTCGAGCCACCGGCCGAGGGGATCGCCGGGATCGCGCTGGCCCTGCGCCGCTGCTGCGCCGAGCTGTGTGAGATCGGGCGGGCTCGTCACCTGGCGCCCGGCCGCGCAAAGCTGACCCTCCGCCTGGAGGATGCGCCAAGCGTCAGCGTGGAGCTCTCCTTCCCCGAGCCGGCGCTCGAGCCGGACTGGATCGCGCGCCTCCTGATCGGGCGCCTGGAGCAGGAGACCCGCGACAGGCAGCGGCAAGGGCAGCAGCAAGGGCAGCGGCAAGGGCTGCCGCAGCCGGACGAAGGAGAAGAGCCGCGGATCATCGGCATCGGGCTCGTCTTCGATCGCCTGGCCGCCCCGGCTGCCAGGCAGCTGCCGGCCTTCGAGGCCCGCATCGGGCGCTGGGAGGAGCTGCGCTGGTCGCTGGAGCGGCTGACGATGCGCTTCGGGGAGGGCCGCCTGTGGCGGGCCGTGCATGACCGGCCGACCGCGGCGCTGGCCGAACGACGGGCACGCCTCACGGAGATCGGCCTGCCATGACGCGTCTCTATCTCGACCATCCCCTCATCCAGGTCGAGACCGATGCGGCGGGCACTCCGCTCCGCCTCCGTCTGGACGGCGAGACCCACGGCGAGGTGGGGATCTGCAACCGCTGGCGGGTCGACGACGACTGGTGGCGCGAGCTCACCGCCCGCGCCTACTTCAAGCTGGTCACCCGCGATGGCCTGCTGTGCGTCGTCTACCTCGACGAGATGCGCGGCACCTGGCACCTGGAGCGCATCTTCGACTGACCGTTCCAGCGCGTACCATCGCCGCCGTGAGCACCCACGCGGTCGACCGCCTCTGGCCCGATCCGGCGAGCGACCTCGACCTCGACGAGGCGTTCGCGGACCTGCATCTGCCTCCGTCTCCCGCGGGGCGTCCGTTGGTGGGACTCAACATGGTCACCACCCTTGATGGCCGCGCGCAGCTCGGCGGCCGTGCCGAGGGGCTTTCCGGGCGCGCCGACCGGCGGCTGATGCAGCTGTACCGCACCGGCTATGACGCGGTGGGGAGTGGAGCGGGGACCCTGCGCGCCGACGATTTCTACTCGCACCTGCCCTCCGACCTCGCCGCGCGGCGCGTCGCCGCAGGCCGGCCCCCGCAGCCCACGGCGCTGTTGATCGGTGGCTCGGGCGAGATCCCCACCGACCGTCGCTGGTTCGCCCACGCCGATCAGCCACGGATCCTGGTGATCGGGGCCGGCGCACCCGTGCCCGACGTGTCGGACGGGACCGAGGTGCTGGCCGCACCCACCACGACACCGCAACCCGACTGGCTGCTCGGCGAGCTCGCCAAACGAGGAATCGGCTCGCTCCTCCTCGAGGGCGGGCCAACCACCAACGCCGCGTTCCTGGCGGCCGATGCGATCGACGAGCTGTACTGGACCGTCGGCGCTCGCCTGCTCGGCACCGATGCCCTGCCAATGATCGGGCCCATCCCCGGTGGCTCGCCCTGGGCCAATGCGCCGCGCGAGGGACAACTGGTGAGCGTCCACCGCTCGGGCGACGAGCTCTTCCTGCGCTACCGCTTCGGATAGGATCGGGCAATGAGCCAGCCGCTCGACCTGGGCCGCCTTGGGGCCTGGGGCCATCTCGACAGCCTGCCCATCGATGAGGCACGCGCCTACGCGCGACGGGTCCAGGAGCTGGCCTACGGCACCCTCTGGGTGGCCGAGACCGCCGGCCGTGAGCCCTTCACCCAGCTCGGCCTGCTGGCTGGGGAGACCACTGAGCTGAACCTGGGGACGAGCATCGTCGGCATCTGGGGCCACGACGCGCAGACCACCCGGATGGCGGCCATGACCCTGCAAGAGGCGACCGGGGGGCGGTTCGTGCTGGGACTGGGGGTCTCGCACTTGCACCTCGCCCAGAAGCTGCGCGGCCACACCTACGAGCGCCCGCTGACCCGAATGCGGGAGTTCCTGGCGGCCTATCGAGCAGCCCGCTACCTCGGGCCAACATCGGAGGGGGCCGCCGAGCCACCGGTGCTGCTCGCCGCGCTTCGCGAAGGAATGGCCTCGCTGGCCGCCACCGATGCGGATGGCGCCTTCCCCTACCTCGTCACGCCACAGCGCGTGGCCTGGATGCGTGACGTCATGGATCGTGCTGCCAAGGAAGCTGGTCGAGAGCAGCGACCGCTCCTGGCGGTCACCCTGGCATCGGTGCTGGAGACCGATCCCGACGCGGCCCGTGGGAGGCGCAGGGCTTCGGCGAGGCCGATTGGGAGGCACCCGCCAGCGATCGCCTGGTCGATGCCATGGTCGCCTGGGGGGACGCAGACGCGCTGCAGGGCCGCATCGGCGAGTTGGTGGCGGCAGGCGCCGACCATGTAGCCGTGATTCCGGTCAGCCCCGAAGGCGGCACGGAGCATATGGAGGTGCTCGAAGCCCTGGCCCAGGGCTAGTCAGCGACCGCGCCCAGACGTATGCTCAAGCCTCGCGCAGGAGGCCACCCGATGCACCCGCGATCTGTGCCATCGCGACGTCCCGCAGTCCTCGCTGGCCTCCTCGTCGTCATCGGCCTTCTGCTTCCGCAGGCTGCCGGGGCAGCCAGCTACCCGACCTCGATGGCCTCGACCGGCGATTCGATCACGCGCGCCTTCAACACCTGCTCGTTCCCGTACATCGACTGCCCGCAGAACAGCTGGTCGACCGGCACCAGCTCGACGGTCAACAGCATCTACCTGCGGTTGCTGGCGCTGAATCCTGCGATCAGCGGCCACAACTCCAACCGCGCCGTCAGCGGCGCCAGGATGGCGGACCTGGCCGGCCAGATGGCCAACGTCAACGCGATTGGCGGCGTCCAGCTGGTCACGATCGAGATGGGCGGCAACGATCTGTGCACCGATACGACCGCCCAGATGACCTCCGTCGCCGATTACACCGCGCAGCTGAGCAGCGGGCTGGCGACCCTGCGCAGCGTCAATCCCGGCGCGCTGGTCTACATCGTCAGCGTCCCGGACGTCTACAACCTCTGGGTCATCCTGCATGACAACTCCAGCGCCCGATCGACGTGGACCTCCTTCAACGTCTGCCAGTCGCTGCTGGCCAACCCGACCAGCACGGCTCAGGCCGATGTGGACCGGCGGCAGGCGGTTCGTCAGCGGAACATCGACCTGAACACCGCGCTCGCCCAGGTCTGTGCCCAGGACGACGTTCAGTACGAGTGCCGCACCGATGCGAACGCCGTCTTCAACACGCCGTTCGTCGCCTCGGAGGTCTCGACGCGCGACTACTTCCATCCCAACGTCTCGGGCCAGCAGCACTTGGCCGCCGTGGCCTGGGCCGCCGGTCCGTACGCATCGGTGACGGTAGGAATGCACATCGCCGACCTGGATGGGGCGTCGACGCGCACCAAGAGTGGCTGGCGCGCCACGGTCACGCTGACCGCGCGGACCGAAAGCCAGACCCTCCTGGCGGGAGCGACGGTGAGCGGCGGCTGGTCGAACGGCAACTCGGGCAGCTGCACGACCAGCACGTCGGGCACCTGCCAGGTGAGCACCACTTTCGGGCGCAAGCGGACCACCGCGACCTGGACCGTTTCGACAATGACCGAGGCTGGCTACACCTACCAGCCGGGAGCGAACAGCGACCCTGATGGCGACAGCAACGGGACCGCCATCACGGTGGCCCGCCCGTAGCTCCGGGGCCGGTTGTCGGGTCGGCTTCGACTGCGGCGGCGGGCTCGTTCGGCACCCACCGTACCCGCCGCACGCTGGGGACCAGGGTGACGCCCAGGTTGGCGGCCAGTGAGATCGCGGCCGCACCAGCCAGCGTCGGCACCAGCCCGATCGTCGCGCTGAGTGGCCCGGCCAGCAGGAAGCCGAGCGGCTGGAAGACGAGCGAAACGAGCCAGTCGTAGCTGCTCACCCGGGAGCGTGCCTCATCGGGCACGTGCTGTTGGAGCATCGTGAACCACCACGTGTTCGACAGCTCCACGCTGAGCAGTGAGAGCAGGGAAGCCCCCGCGATCAGGATCGCCGGCAAAGGCCCCATGAGGGCCAGCGCGGGCAAGGCCATGGCGGTGCTGATCAGGAATCCGATCAACAGGGGGCGCCTTGGACGAATGCGCAGTGCCAGCAGCCCGCCGATGAGACCCCCGATGGCGCCGCCGGTCAGGATCAGGCCCCAGGCCGCCGCACCACCGAGCCTGGTCTCGGCCACCACCGGACCGAGGATGAAGAACGGCGCGCCGGCCATGTTCGTCAGGGCGAAGGTGCAGATGGCGGCCACGATCCAGGGACGGGCCGTCACCTCTCGCCAGCCATCTGCCAGCTCGGTGAAGAACGGCTGGTGCGTGGCAGTCGAGACGGCGAGTTCGAGGCGGAGCCTGAGCAAGGCGATGGCGCTCATGGCGAAGGTCGCCGCGTCGACGAGGAACACGATTCCGGTCCCCTGGGTGACGGCCACCAGCAGTCCGGAGATCGGTGGCCCGAAGATCCGCGTCGCGTTACGGGAGAGGCCCATGAGTGCGTTGGCCTGCTGCAACCGGGGAGCGCTGACCGTCTGCGGGATGAGCCCGCTGCTGGCCGGCAGGAAGAAGGCGCTCGCCGCCCCGACCACCGCGGCGCCAACCGCGATGTGCCAGACCTGCGCCGTGTGGGTGATCAGCAGGGCCGCCAGGATCACCTCGGCCACGGCCCTTACCGCGTCGCAGGCAACCATCACCAGCTGGCGAGGCAGCCGGTCCGCCCAGACCCCGCCGGCGAGCACCAGTGCCACGTGGGCGATGGTGAAGGCCGCGAACACGCCCCCAAGGACGGCGGCGGATCCGCCGATCTGCAGCACCGAAAAGGCGATGGCCAGCGGGATCAGCGAGTCCCCAAAAGCCGATGTCGTCTGGCCGATCCAGAGCAGCCGGAACTGGGGCTCCGCAAGGGCTCCCAAGCGTCCGCTGCTCGTCATTGGCGCCCCGCTGCCCATTCATCCCGGCTGATGCCGTAGACGAGCACGTGGTGGCCCATAACCTCGATCTCCCCGCGCCTTGACTCCCCCAGGCGGGTCGCGACCGCGATCGATGGGTGATTTTCGGGATCAATCAGGCTCAGCAGGTCCCCGAATCCGACCTCCTCGAAGCCCCAGTCCATGGCCGCTCCGGCGGCCTCGGTGGCGTATCCGTGTCCCCACCAGGCCCGTCCGAGCAGATAGCCAACCTCGGGGCCGGGCCACTCAGCCGGGTTGATGATCCCGGCCCGGCCGATGACCAGCCCGCTGGCTCGCTCCTCGATGGCCCACTGCCCATAGCCGCGCAGTGCCCAGTGCCCAAGCCAGCCGGCAACTGAGCGCCATGTCTCCTGGAGGTTCGGCACCCGTCGATCCCCGACGTAGCGGACCACGTCGGGATCCTGGAGCAGCTCGAACATGGCGGGCACGGCGTCCTCGCGAAACGCGCGGAGCGTCATTCGCTCAGTGTCGAGCGTCGGAATCGCCAGCTGCACCCGGCGATCTTGCCGCAGCCTCGGCCGCTGCGCGGCCTCAGATCGCGCCTCCAGCGGGCCGGGAGCCTCAGGACAGATGCGTGCTCAGGAACTCCACTGTGCGGCGGTAGGCGAGCTCGGCGGCGTCGGCGTCGAACTCCGGACGGTCCGCCTCGATGAACCAGTGCTTCGTGTCGGGATAGACGTACGCGGCGCTCCCCTCACCGAGTGTGCGCTGCAGATCGGGCACCTGGGCGGAGTCGTCGAACGCGTCGTCCTCGGCGAAGTGGCCGAGGTACGGGATCTCGCCAGGAGCCTCGAAGATGCCGCTGTAGAAGCAGACGAGGGCTGCAATATCGGACCGCACGCCGGTGACCTCGGTTGCCTCCATGGCGCCGAAGCTCAGACCGATGATCGCCGCGCGACCGCCCCGCACATCGGGGTGCGCCAGGAGATGGTCGAGCGCGGCCAGAACATGAGCCCTGATACGGTCGCCATCGGCCTGCGTCAGCGAGCGGACGTGCGCCTCGGCCTCCTCAGGCGTCGTGAGGACCGTGCCGTCGAACATGTCCGGAGCCATGACAGTGAAGCCGTCGCCTGCGAGCCGGTCGGCCAGATCGCGGATCGTCTGGTTCAAGCCCCACCATGGGTGGAGCAGGAGTACGGGCGGACCGGGCGACGGTTGCGCGGATGCCAAATAGGCGGCGGCGTCGCCCGCCTCCGACGGGTAGCGAATCATCTGGCCCACGGCCCCATCCTACAGGCGCGGGGCGGCAGTTCCTGTCAAGAATTCTCGGCCAGGAACGGGTCCAACGCCGCGCGGAAGGCGGCCGGCTGCTCGACCCATGGGAAGTGCCCCGCCTCGCCGATGACCCCCAGGCGAGCGCCCTTGATCCGATCCGCCATCTCATGCGCCGAGGTCACGTCGCAGATGAAATCGTCCTCGCCCACCACGACCAGGGTGGGGTCGTCGATGCGGCCAAGCTCAGGGCGCAGGTCCATGGTCGGTTGCTCGGTATTCCACGAGGCAGTCGCGCGGGCATGGAACATCGCTCCGTCCAGGCCGGCGACGAAGCTCTGGGCGACATCGTCCCAGCTGTGGAAGTACATCGGCATGATCCGGAGCAGGCCGGCAAGCGCCTCGTCGTCATCTGCCGCGGCCTCATCAGCGTCGATCTCTGGGCGGACCTTGTCGTACCACGGCTCGCCCTCGCGCCGATCCATCGCCGCTGCCACCCGTTTCATCGCCTCCGCGTCGAGGGCCGGGGCGGTGTCGAGCAGCACGAGGTGGCTGAGCCTGCCGGGATGGTCGACGGCGTACCGCATGGCCACCATCCCGCCGTGCGAGAAGCCCAGCAGGCCAACGCGGTCAAGGCCCAGGTGCTCGCGAAGGGCCTCCACGTCGGCCGCGTAGTGCGCCAGGGTGTACGCGGCCGAGTCTGCAGGTTCGGTTGAGCCGCCCGTCCCCCGGGGATCGAGCCAGACGATGGTGGCGACTTCGTCGAGCCCGGCGAGGTCGCCCAGGAACGCCGCTCCGGTGCCGGGACCGCCGGGATGCGCGATGAGCACCGGCCCATGGCCGCTCACCCGGTAGTGGAGAGTGACGTCGTCGTGACCGGGGGCCTGGCCGTCCCCGGGCTGGAGTCGCTGGGGCGTCGTCTGCATGCCGGGATGATGCCGCACCGCCCGGCTCTGCCGTGCCAGTTTTGGGGCTGGTCAGGATAGAACAAATCGTCCGATGGGTACGCCGGACGACGACTACTGCGAGCTCCATTCTCACTCCCACTTCAGCTTCCTGGACGGTGCCAGCCACCCCGAGGAGCTGATCGGCCGTGCCGCGCAGCTGGGCATGCCGGCGCTGGCGGTCACCGACCACGCAGGCCTGTACGCCGCCGTTCGGCTCTCGAAGGCTGCCGCCCAGACCCAGACCGATGCGGGCAGGGAGGCTGGCCTCTCCCCGGTCACCGCCATCGTGGGCCTGGAGCTGGCCATCCCGCGTGACGAGCGCGAGCTGAAGCTCAGCCGGCGCGGACGCAAGCTGAACGACCCGCTGCGTGGCGAGAAGGCCAGCCGTGGCTGGCCGGGAGAGCACCATGCCGGCCCGATCCCCGGCGACCATCTAGTCCTGCTGGCCCGCGACGGCGCCGGCTACACCGTCCTCTCCCGCCTCGCCAGCCGTGGCCAACTAGCCGGCGAGAAGCAGTTCCCGATCTTCGAGCGGTCGCTGGTCGAAGCCGCCCTGGACGAGGCGCGCGGTCACCTGATCGGCCTCACCGGCTGTCGCAACGGAGAGGTCCCGCGGCGCCTGCTGTCGGGCGAGC
>VBJX01000034.1:0-6142 GCA_005879775.1 Chloroflexota bacterium | reverse complement strand
GATCTGGGTGGCCATCGGCTGCAGGACGTGCTGGTCTGCATCCGGCCCGGGGCCACGCTTGACGAGGCACGCGAGCTGCTGCTGCCCAATGCCGAGTATCGGCTCAAGCCCGGCGCCGAGCTGGCGACCATCGGCCGGAGCCTGCCGGATGCGCACGCCCGCCTCGCCTGGGAGCGGGGCATGGCGCAGGCGGCCGCCATCGGCCAGGCCTGCAGGCTCGACCTGGACTTCGAGCGCTATCGGTTCCCGGGCTTCACGGTCCCCGAGGGAGAGACGCCGTTCTCATACCTCTACCAGCGTGCACATGAGGGCTTACGCGTCCGTTATCGGCCCATTACCAGGCAGTCGGTGAAGCAGCTGGCGCACGAGCTGGAGATCATCGAGCGGACCAACCTAGCCGAGTTTTTCCTGATCGTGTGGGACCTGATGGAGTTCGCGCGCGCGAACGGGATCATCGGGCAGGGGAGGGGGAGTGCCGGCGACTCGATCGTGGCCTACTGCCTGGGCATCACCAAGGTCGACCCGATCGCCCACAAGCTCCTCTTCGAGCGCTTCATCAACGAGGCCCGCACCCTCCCCGATATCGACATCGACTTCGACGTCAACCGTCGCGAGGAGGTGATCCAGTACCTCTACAACCGCTACGGAGAGGACCACGCCGCGATGGTCTGCACGGTGATCACCTACCGGGCCCGATCGGCCGTGCGGGAGGTGGCCAAAGCGCTCGGCTTCCCGCTCGAGGCGGTGGACCACGTGGCCAAGGCGCTCGATACCCGCGACGCGAGCGACGTTGCCCGCGACCTGGCGCTCGACGGGGGCTTTGCCTGGCTCTTCGACGAGATCGGCATGGACATGGACGACGTGGCGGTCCCACCCGGACGCGATGGACGGGCACAGGCCGATGGAGGGGCGCTCGTTCGCCACGAATCGGACTCGACCTGGAACTCGCGGCCTCGCCCTGCCCTGCGTCCCGACCTGGCAGCCGCCGAGGCACGGGCCCGCGAGTCGGCCGGCGACCACGACGGGCGGCCGTACAGCGAGAGCGGCTGGGTGCCGCCGCGCCGCCCGAGCGTGCTCGACCAGTCGGTCGTCTCGGTCAAGCACGAGGGCTGGCAGCAGAAGCGCTACGGCCCGGGTGGCCTGCGCCCGCCCGCCGACGAGCTGGATCTGCCGCAGCCGCGCGACAACGGCACCCCGGGGCCGTCGAGCGAGCGACCGAGCGTGGTGCGCGTCGACCCGGAGAGTGGCATGCCGATCGAGGAGCGTCGCCGACCGAGCGTGCTGCCAGCAACGCTGCCCGCTGATCATCGCCATATCGCAACGCCATTGGGCTTAGCCGAGGAATCGGCCGGTTTTGCTGGTCAGGGGTATAGAAATACCAATGATTCCGGGGGCGAGAACCTGCCTAAGGCGAACTCCATTGCGATCTGGCAACAGGCGGCGCCCATGCCGCATGCCCCGCCTCGCAACCGCTGGCAGTGGCTCCTCCAGCTCTGCTCGGAGATCGATGGCTTCCCGCGCCACCTGGGGATTCACGTGGGCGGGATGCTGGTGACCCGCACCCCGCTCATCGACCTGGTGCCGATCGAGCGGGCCACGATGCCAGGAAGGGTTGTGACCCAGTACGACAAGGAGGACATCGAGGCGCTGGGGCTGGTGAAGATCGACCTCCTCTCCCTGCGAACCCTGGGCGTGGTCAGCGAGTGCCTCGACAAGATCGAGCGCGACACGGGAACCAGGATCGACCTCGACTCTCTCCCTCACGACGACCCAGAGGTGTTCCGCACGATCCGCGCCGCCGACACGGTGGGCATGTTCCAGATCGAGAGCCGCGCCCAGATGCAGGCGCTCCCCAAGAGTCGGCCGGAGCGCTTCGAGGACTTGGTGGTCCAGGTGGCGATCATCCGTCCCGGCCCGATCCAGGGAAACGCCGTGCACCCGTACCTGCGACGAAGAGCGGGTCAGGAGCCGGTCACCTACCTCCATCCCAGCCTGCAACCCATCCTCGAAGACACCCTGGGCGTGATCCTCTACCAGGAGCAGGTGATGCAGATCGCCATCGAGGTGTGCGGCTACAGCGCGCTCGAGGCGGACATCTTCCGCAAGGCGATGGGCTCGCATCGGTCTCATCGGCAGATGGAGAACGAGCAGGTGCGCTTCCTGGCCGGCGCCATGCGCACCGGCCTGACCGAGGCCGATGCTGAGGAGCTCTTCCGGCGCGCCAGCGCCTTCGCCGAGTTCGGCTTCGCCCGGGCGCACGCGGCGGCCTTCGCCAAGATCACCTACGACACCGCCTGGCTGAAGCTGCGCTACCCCGCGTACTACTACGCCGGGGTCCTGAACAACCAGCCGATGGGCTTCTACTCGCCGGCCGTCATCGTGGGCGACGCCAAGCGGCACGCGGTGAAGGTGCTGCCGGTCGACGTCAACGCCTCACGTTGGGAGCACGAGGTCGAACGCCTGCCGGACGGGGACCATGCGCTGCGCCTGGGGATGCGCCAGGTGAAGGGGATCGACGAGAGCGCGCGCGAGGCGCTCGAGCGCGAGCGCGCCATCGGGCCGTATGGGGGAGTGCGCGACTTCGTCGCGCGCATCGGGCTCGGCGAGCAGGTGGTCGAGCGGCTCATCGCGGTGGGCGCCTTCGACTGGACCGATGCGCCCCGTCGCGAGCTCCTCTGGCAGCTGCGCACCACCCTGGCAGATGCTGACCCCGCGCATCCTGCGCTGGGCCTGACCGATGACGCCCAGCGGGCGCTGGGCGCGTCGCTGCCGCCGATGTCGTTCGCCGAGCGGGTGGCCGCCGACTACCGCGAGCTGGGTCTCTCGCCCACGGCCCACGCCGCGGAGCTCTTCAGGGAGCGCCTCGCAACTCGGGGAGTGATCCCGATCGGCGAGGCGGGGAAGCTGCGCGACCGCTCACCGGTGCGGCTGGCGGGACTTGCGGTCAGCATTCAGCACCCGATGACCGCCAAGAACTTCGTCTTCATCGCGCTCGAGGACGAGACCGGCATGATCAACGTCACGGTTCGCCCGCAGGTCTACACCGCGCACCGCGCGATCCTGCACCGCCATCCGCTGCTGGTGGTCGACGGCACACTGCAGGTCGAGGGCGAGGTGCTCAACGTGGTGGCTCGGCAGCTTCACCCGGTCGACGCGGTGATCAACGAGGACGCGCGGGAGACACGTCTCCCCCTCGTCAAGCAGCAGCGCATGTTCCGCTAGCCGCTACGATCTGACCCGATTGCACAAGCTGGTGACCGCCCTGCGCGACTTTGCCTTCAGCCTGCCCGAGGCCTACGAGGATCACCCGTGGGGCGAGTCGGTCGCCAAGGTCGGGAAGAAGGTCTTCGTCTTCTTCGGTTCGGGCGACGATCCCGGGCAGCCGTATGGCTTCAGCGTGAAGCTGCCCGAGTCGAACGACGAGGCGCTGGCGATGCCCTTCACGCGGCCCACCGGGTACGGTCTCGATCGTGGCAGCTGGGTGACCGTTCGCCCGCCCGACGATGCGCCGCTCGAGCTGCTCACCGGCTGGATCGAGGAGAGCTACCGGACAGTCGCAAGCGCTGGTGGCTCAGCTCGACGCACCACGCGGGGAACCGCCGCCGGCCTGACGCCGTCCTGCCTCCATTCCCGACGGCCACGCCGCCGCCGATTCGAACATGGAGGATCTGACCGATGCGCCGCCTCGTCGCCGCTCCCCTCGTCGCCTTCAGCCTGCTCCTGGTGGTCGTCGCGCCAGCCTTCGCCTGTGGCGGGCTGATCGGGCCGAACGGCGCGGTCAACCTGCTGCGCACGACCACCCTGGCCGCCTACCACAACGGCGTCGAGCACTACGTGACCGCCTTCCAGTTCGCCGGTGGCGGAGGTGCCTTCGGCAGCATCACGCCCCTGCCGGGCATCCCCAGCAGCGTGGTCCGTGGCGGCGACTGGACCCTGCAACGCCTGGTGCGCGAGACCGATCCTCCGTCACCCACCCTTTTGTTCGCTGGCCTGGCGCGTGACTCCGCCCAGGTCCTGCAGCAGGTCCGCATCGATGCGCTCGACATCACGATCCTCAAGGGCGGGGGCGCCGCGATCGGCCTGTGGGCCAAGCAGCACGGCTTCCGCCTGCCGCCCGACGCCCCCGAGGTCCTCGACTTCTACGCCAACCGTTCGCCGATCTTCATGGCGGCCAGCTTCGACGCCGATGCCGCTGCGGCGCGTGGCCAGTCGGTGGGGGACGGAACCCCGGTCCACATCACGATCCCGACCGACAACCCGTGGGTCCCTCTTCGCATCCTGGCCCTGGGCAAAGCCGCCAGTGAGACGGTGCAGGCCGATGTCTACCTGCTCACCGATCGCAAGCCGGCCATGCTGCCCGATCCAAGCGGGCTACTTGCCTCGCGCGGCGTCAAGCTGACCCACAGCGAGGCGGCCAGCAGCTCGCTCCTCGCCGATCTGCGATCCGACAAGGGGATGAGCTGGGTGCCGCAGCGTGCCTGGCTGACGAAGATCGCGATCGATGCCAAGGCATCGGACCTGCGCTTCGACCTGGCGATCGACGCCAGCGGGGCAGGCAGCCCGTCGCTGCGGGACGCCGGTTTTGCCCCATTTGGCCCGATGAAGGCTCCGCCGCAGCAGATCTCGCTCTGGTTGCTGCTCCTCATCGGCGTGGCACTCGCCTTCGGGGCAGTGGGCTGGCTCACTGCCGTGGCCGGCGGAGGTATCCGGCGGCCGCTGGCCGGCGCTTGACGTGAGGGTTCTGCTCCTGCTGTCGGCGGTCGTCGGGCTGCTCCTGGTGGCGGGCCAGGCCGCCGGCTTCATCCAGCCGGGGCCGCAACGGGTCGAGATCCGGATCCACTACTCCCATTTCACCCCGTCGGCGATCTCGGTTCCGCATGGCGTGCCGGTCACCTTCGTGCTGATCAACCAGGACCCGATCGACCACGAATGGCTCCTCGGCGACGCCGCGTTTCAGGAGCGGCATCGCAAGGGGACCGAGCCGCACCATGCCGGCACCCCCAACGAGGTCTCGATCGGCCCGTTGTCAACGGTCGAGACGACGATCACCTTCGGCAGTCCACAGACCCTGCAGTACATCTGTCACCTCCCCGGCCACGAGGAGTACGGAATGGTCGGCACCTTGACCGTGAGCTGAGACCGGCTCGGACGGTCTAGACCGTCGCGGGAGGAACGCCGAGCAGGGTCGGCAGCAGGCTCCCAAAGAAGAACCCGGCGATCCCGGCGAAGGCACCCAGCAGCAGGATCTCCAGGCCGGAGCGCAGCCACGGCCGTTGTGTCCAGCGCGACTTCAGGACCCCTATCCCGAACAGGACGCCGCCGGTGGCAAAAAGGGCCCCCCAGATGGCGGTGCCGATCGGCAGCAGCAGGTAGGGGATAACCGGCACCATCGCTCCGATCCCGAACGAGGCGCCCATGATCATGGCGCCCTGCATCGGGCTCCCCTCGGCATCGTCCCCCGTGAGCCCCAGCTCCTTTTCGACCATCGTCTTGAGAAGCACGTCCGGATGCTCGGCGATGGTGGCAGCCATGGCCGAGGCCTGGTGGCGCGGCAGGCCGTCCTCGGCGAGCATGTAGGCCATCTCGGCCTCCGCCTCGCCGGGCCGCTCGGCCACCTCCTCGCGCTCACCGGCGATCTGCGCCTCGAAGATCTCGCGCTGGCTCTTGCTGCTCATGTACTCGCCGGCCGCCATGCTGAAAATTCCCGCCAACCCGGCCGCGATCCCGGCGATCAGGACGGGGAAGCGCTGCGCGGAGGCGCCTGCCACGGTGCTCACCACCGCCAGGGTGCTGACCAGCCCATCCTGGGCGCCGAAGATCGCCTCTCGGATCTCTCCCAGCAGGCTGGCCTTGCGGCGCTCCTCGGTGAGATGCGCACGGAGCCATTCGGGATCGAAATCGGCAGCGGGCGTTCCGGCGGGCGGAGACTGCAGGGCGTCCATGCCATGATCGTAGCCGAGGGCCAGCGGGAACGCGCCGGCCGCCTTGAACGTCTGGCAGGCACCACGGCTAGAAGGAATAGAAGGATGACTCGACGCATTCGTCGCGCTACCCGCGCACCGATGTTGGTGATGGGCGTGCTGGCAGTCGCCATCACGCTGGCCGCGTGCGGCGCCGCCGCCCAAAAGTTCGCAAATGTCGG
>VBJX01000175.1 GCA_005879775.1 Chloroflexota bacterium | reverse complement strand
CCACGGCGTCGTAGGCGGTGGCGTCGTCCTGGGCGAGCGCCATCAGCGTCCGTCGATGCTCCGAGGCGGCCGCTCGAACCTCCCGGACGGCGGCGTCGTGCTCCGCGTACTGCTCGCGGCCCGCCGTCAGCTCGGCGACCATCCCGACCAGGCCAGCCGCCATCGCCCCGGCCAGTGCGGAGGCGCTGCCGCCACCCGGCGCCGGGTCGCTGCTGGCGAGTCGGTCGAGGAAGCCGTCGACGGTGAGGTCGGCGAGCTGGACGTTGGTCAGGGGCATCGGCCCGATTGTAGGGTCTGCTCTCCTCCGCGCTGCTCGACGGGGCGGAGTTGCGGCCTCAGGCGGCCGGGTCGAGCGCCTCCACGAACCAGCGACGACGGCGGGCATCGAAGACAAGCGACGCCTGCCCGCGATCGGTCTCCAGCAGGAAGGTGACGCGCGGTCCACGGTCGGCGGGGTAGGCGGCGGTCTCGTCGCGCACCCGATCGATGGCACTCACGGTCAGCTCGCGATCACCGAGCCGTATGACGCTCGGGCGTGCGTGGCGGCGGTCCCATCTAACGCGCGCCTGGGTGGGGGAGATCTGGGTGAGAGCCATCGGTCTGCCTGGTCCTTTCGGGGATGACGCGTCGAACGGGTGTTCTAATGAGCACCATACGAACAGGCGTTCGATATGTCAAGCCCCTGCGGCGGCTAATCCTCGTCGGGAGGTGCCTGCGGGCGCTCGCCGAAGTCGAATCGGCGCCGGTCCGTATGCCCGACCAGCCTGGCGCGGGTGATCGCCTTCTCCCCGAACCGCTCTCGCACCGCGTCGATCGAGCGGGTGATCCGCTCGGTCCGGTCGGGGGCGTCGAAGAGGGTCAGCTGCTGGACGTCGGTCAGGTTGATGGCGGTGAGGCCGATAAGCCGCACTGCCCGATCACGCACCAGCGTCTTGCGAAGGAGCGCCACCCCCGCGGCATAGAGCGGCTCGGATTCGCGGGTCTGCCGAGGGACCGGCATCTGGCGGGTCAGCGTCTCGAAGCCTTCATAGCGCAGCTTGAGCTGGACTGCGCCGGCCGCCATGTCGTGGTTGCGCAGCCTGCTCGCCACCGACTCCGCGAGGTCGAGGAGGGTCGCCTCCAGCCGGGCGAGGTCATCGACGTCGCGGTCGAACGTCAGCTCGTGGCCGATGCTCTTCGGCGCCTGGCTGGGGGTCACGAATCCGGGGTCCACACCGCGTGCTCGAAGGGCCAGCTCCGCACCATGGCTGCCGAACCGGCGGCGCAGCGTCCCTTCCGGCAGCGCCGCCAGCTGCCCGATGGTGGTCACGCCATAGTCGGCCAGCGCCTGGCGCGACTGCGGGCCCACGCCCCACAGCCGGCTGACCGGGAGCGGGGCCAGGAAGGCAGCCTCCTCGCCGGGCGGGACCACGACCAGCGCGTCGGGCTTGCGCAGGTCCGATGCGACCTTGGCGCACAGCTTGTTGGTCGCCACACCCACGCTGACCACCAGCCCCGCCTCAGTGAGCACCCGCTCCTTGATGCGCCGGGCGATCGTCTCGCCGTCGCCGAACGCCTCGCGGCTGGCGGTGACGTCGAGGAACGCCTCGTCCAGGCTGATCGGCTCCACCAGCGGCGTGAAGGAGGCGAAGATCCGCATCACCTGAGCGATCCGGGTGTCCGGGGAGGAAGACCCCGGTCGGGCACAGGCTGGCGGCGGTGCGCAGCGGCATGGCAGAGTGGACGCCGAACTTGCGTGCCTCGTACGAGGCCGCCATCACCACCCCGCGCGTGCCGCGGTCGCCTCCGACGATGACCGGCTTGCCGCGCAGCGAGGGGTTGTCGAGGACCTCGACGCTCGCGTAGAAGGCGTCCAGATCGGCGTGCAGGATGGTGCGCACCATCGGCTCAGTCTGCGCCGGCGAGGTCGGCCAGGTATCGGGCTGAGCCTTGTGGATCGTCAGTCCAGGCGGCGGATAACCCCCACGACCTTGCCCTGGACCTGCACCTCCGAGGCGTAGATCGGCTCCATCTCGCTGTTGGCCGGCTGCAGCCGGATGCGATCCTTCTCGCGATAGAAGCGCTTCAGGGTCACCCCGTTGTCCTCCAGGAGCGCCACGACGATGTCCCCGTCGCGCGCGGTCGCCTGCGGCTGGACGACGACGTAGTCGCCGTCGTCGATCAGGGCATCGATCATGCTCTTGCCGCGCACCCGCAGGACGTACGAGTCGTCGCGCGTGCGGATCGAGCGGGGAACGTCGAGCGTCTCGGCCCCCTCCTCGTAGGCCTCGATCGGCTGTCCTGCGGCGATCTCGCCGATGACCGGCAGCGCCAGAAGGTCACGCTCCAGCGGCATCCGGAACGGAGTCACCCGCCCGCGCTCTACGGCGGCCGGGCGGCGGGCGGTGCCTCCGAGCTCGGCCTGTCCCCGCGCCGTCAGACGCAGGGCTCGCGAGGAGTGCGAACCGCGTTCGAGAAGGCCCTCACGCTCCAGGGCAAGCAGATGGTGATGGACCGCCGAGGTCGAGGCCAGTCCGACCTGGTCGGCGATCTCGCGGACGCTCGGCGGGTAGCCGCGCTCGGCGACGGCCTGCGAGATGCACTCGAGGATCTTCTGCTTGCGTTCGGCGTCATGCCTGGTCAACGGCAGCTCCTTGGACGTGATGGGTCTCCAAGGCCACCTTACCAGAACAGGCGTTCTAATGTCAACGCGATCAGTGAGAGCCAGCCCGGCTCAATGCGACCTCTGCTACCATCGGCGCCCTATCTCATCGGAGCCGGAGGACCGTGTGAAGCTGTCCGGCCGATGGCGCCACGTGCGCCTGGCGCGCCTCATCTGGAAGCTGCCGACCTACGCCCGCGTCATCTGGGGCCTGGCCCGCGACCCGCGCACGCCGCTGCCGCTCAAGGGCCTGCTGGCTGCCGCGCTCGTCTACCTGGCAGTGCCGCTGGACCTGATCCCGGACGTGATCCCCATCCTGGGGCAGGCCGATGACCTGACCGTCCTGATGCTGGTCCTCGACCTGTTCATCGCCAACGCCCCGCCCGACGTGCGGCGCGAGCACATGGAGCGCGCCGGGAACGGCACGTCGGATCTGGATCGCGACCTGGCGCGCCTGCGGTTGGTCCTCGGCCACCGTTACGACGAGATCCGCGACCGCCTGCCGGAGCTGCTCGAACGGTATGGCGACCTGCGCGAGTCCGATGGGGTCAAGCGGCTGCTGGCGAGCTGGCGCCGGCGGCGGGTTTCGAGCGGCAGCGGAAGAGAGCCTGGCTCGGCATGAAGGTGATCCTCAAGCGCGACGTGAAGGGCCTGGGGCACGAGGGAGACGTGAAGGAGGTCAAGAACGGCTACGCGCGCAACTTCCTGTTCCCCAGCGGCGCGGCGGCCATGGCCGATGCGGGCGCCCTCAAGAACTGGGAGCGCCACCGGGCCGAGCGCGAGGAGCGCGAAAAGGGGGAGCGCGCCGAGGCCGAGGCGACCGCTGCCCGGCTGCGCGAGCTGAGCCTGGAGATCGCCGTCAAGTCGGGCGAGAAGAATCGCCTCTTCGGCTCGGTCACCACCCAGCTGATCGCCGAGCTGATCGCGGCCCAGGGGATGGAGATCGACCGCCACTCGATCCACCTGCGTGAGCCGATCAAGACGCTCGGCGAGTTCCGGGTCGAGGTGAAGGCCGGCCTGAACTCCCCTGGACCGGCCGGGACCGGATGGGCCGGGGGCCGCGGGACCGTCCGGAGACACATCGCGACGGACTAGGTGTCGCGCCGCGGGTGTCTGATGAGCGCGCGTGACGAGCTCCGTTCGGCGGAGCGCCAGCGCACGACGAATCCACTGTCCGAGCCGGGTTATCCCCGAGGCGTCCCCAACGAAATGACCGATGGGTGTGAAGAACTGGCCTGGGACGCGGATGCGGACCTCCGCAGCGCCGCGATGGGGCGATAGCGTGCCCTGAACCGATGAGCATCGACAAGCTGGCCCCACAGGCGGTCGAAGCCGAGCAGAGCGTCCTCGGCTCGATCCTGATCGATCCCGAGGCGATCCTCAAGGTCGCCGAGTTCCTGCACCCGCAAGACTTCTACCGGCAGCAGCACGCCGACATCTACGAGGCGATGCTCGGGCTGCACGGCCAGCGTGAGCCGATCGACCTGGTGACCCTGGGCGACGAGCTGCAGCGGCGCGAGCGGCTCGAGCCGATCGGCGGACCCGCCTATCTCGCCAACCTGATGAACACGGTGCCGACCGCCGTGCACGTCGAGCACTACGGGCGGATCGTGGAGCGCAAGGCGGTGCTCCGCAACCTGATCGCCGCCGCCGGCAAGATCGCCGCGGTCGGGTACGAGGAGGCCAACGACGCCGAGGCGGCGATCGACCGCGCCGAGGGGATCCTCTTCGAGATCAGCCAGCGGCGGACGGTGGGCGGCTTCGAGTCGCTCGCCACCCTGCTCGGCCAGGCCTATGACCGGCTCGAGTACCTCCACGAGCATCGGGGCCAGATCCTGGGCATCCCGAGCGGCCTCTCGCAGCTCGACGCGCTGTTGGGCGGGTTCCAGCCCTCGGACCTCATCATCCTGGCTGCTCGGCCGAGCGTCGGAAAGACGAGCCTCGCGCTGAACATCGCACAGCAAGATGAGCAAGGAGCAGCTCGCCCTGCGCCTCCTCTCCGCCGAGTCGGGGATCAACCCGCGTCCGCTGCAGAGCGGCTTCGTGGACGAGACCGACTGGACAAAGATCGCCCAGGTGATGAACGAGATGCACGCCGCGCCGATGTGGATCGACGACTCACCGGTCCTCACCGTCCTCGAGCTGCGCACCAAGGCACGCCGGCTCGAGGCTGAGCAGCGCGGGCTGGACCTGCTGATCGTCGACTACCTGCAGCTGATGCAGGGGAGCTTCTCGCAGAAGGAGCCGAACCGGGTGCAGGAGGTGAGCGAGATCTC
>VBJX01000010.1 GCA_005879775.1 Chloroflexota bacterium | reverse complement strand
TTGAGCGTGAGCGGGTTGAGCTGACCGGTCCTTCCGGGGCAACGACGGGCAGCGTGGTGTCCCTGGTCGACAGCGACGGCGAGCGCAGCATGGCCTCGGATCGCGTGCCGCTGGACGCCGCGGAGATGGTCGCTGGCGTCGACGCAGAGTGGCTGCATTGCTCCGGCTATCCGATTGCGGATGACCAATATGGCGACGCCCTCGCGCGCGCCCTCGGCCATCGCCCGGCCACGACCAGGCTCAGCATCGGCGGCGGGTCGCTTCAGCCCGAGCCGCGAGCCGCCGCCGAGTTCACGGAACGCCTCATCCATGCTCGCCCCGACCTGCTGCTCCTGGGTGCCGATGAGGCGGGCGCACTGGTCGGTGCCGACCAGGACTCGCTCTCTGCCCCCGCGACCGAGCTGGCTGCTCGCCTGGGCACCCGCCTGCCCGATCTGCTGGTGATCGTGACCGGTGCCTCCCGTGGATCGGCGGCTTCCGGCCTGGGCCTCTCGATCGTCGAGCCGGCGCCGCCCGTGGAGGAGCCGATGATCGATGCCACCGGGGCGGGCGACGCCTACGCGGCGGCGCTCATCGCCGGCCTGCTCGGGGCAGCATGGCCGCCATCCCAGGGTGGCCTGCAGGCCGCCATGGCCGCGGCCAGCCGCCTCGGCGCCCTCGTCTCGCGGGTCGTCGGCGCACAGGCTCTGGTGAGCGGGGAGCGGGAGCCACTACCCTGACCGACGTGGAGCTCCTGGAGGTGTCCGCCGAGGTCGGCGAGGCGATCGCTGCGAACCGGCCGGTGGTGGCGCTCGAGTCGAGCCTCGTCGCGCAGGGCCTGCCGCCGCCAGACAACCTCGAGACCGCGCTCGCTGCCGAGGCGGCGGTCCGCCAGGAGGGAGCCGTTCCCGCCACCGCCGCCGTCGACCGGGGTCGGCTGCTGCTGGGCGCGCCGCACTCCGTGCTGGAACGCCTCGCCGACCCCGCCGCCGGAGCAGCCAAGGGCGCCAGCCGCGACCTGGGCCCGCTGCTGGCCGCCGGCACCCTGGCCTCGACCACCGTGAGCGCCACGATGCGGATCGCGGCCATGGGCGGCGTGCGGCTGATGGCCACCGGCGGGATCGGCGGGGTGCATCGCGGAGCGGCCACGTCGTTCGACGTCAGCGGTGACATCGACGAGCTGGCGGCCACGGCCATGGCGGTCGTCTGCAGCGGGGCGAAGTCGATTCTCGACCTGCCGGCCACCCTCGAGCTGCTCGAAACGAGGCGCGTCCCGGTCATTGGGCTGGCGACCGATGAGCTCCCCGCCTTCTACGCCACCAGCGCCAGCCTGCCGCTTCCGCATCGGGTCGAAAGCCCCGAGGAGGCAGCGCAGGCACTCGCCCGCCATTTCGCCATCCCGGGCTCCGGCGGCATGCTGCTCGTCCAGCCACCGCCAGCCGAGCTTGCCATCCCCGCGGCGGAGGTGGAACGCTGGATCACCGAAGCAGCCGCTGCCGCAACTGCGGAGGGGATCGCGGGGGCCAGCGTGACGCCGTGGATCCTGTCGCGGGTCAGCGAGCTGTCAGGGGGGCGCGCCCTGCGCGCCAACATCGGGCTCATCGTCAACAACGCCCGAATGGCTGCCCGCATCGCCGTTGCCTATGCGGCGCTGCGCTATCCTGACGGCCGGGCACGCGCCTGAGCGACACACAGCAGGAGAGGTCGCATGCGGATCTACGAGGGCAGCCCGCGCCAGGACTGGGAGGAGGTGCTGCGCAGCGTCGGCGCCTTCGCTGATCGCGAGCAGCTGAAGGAGCTGCTCTTCCTGGAGCTCGACGGCGGATTCGTGCTGCAGGGGCTCACCCTGCCCCCGGGCGGCGCCTCATCGGACTCCTACGGCACGCTGGCCAAGCGCACCTACGAGCTGACCGACGAGCAGGTCGCTCAGCTGATCGAGGAACGTTCCGCCCTGCGCGGGAGCGGAACGGAAGGCACCGCGGCCGAGGAGGTGAGCAACTTCTACGAGCACGCGATGCGGGTTGTCGGCGCCTACCTGGACGGGCAGTCGCAGCGCGACCTCTTCTTCTTCGAGCAAGAGGGCTCGTTCGTGCTTCGCCTGCTCATCATCACCTCCGGGAAGCCGGGGGCTCATCAGCTGGTCGAGTTCACGCGGGACGATATCTTGGCTATGATCCAGGCCGCACCGGAGCATCGAGACGGCGCCGCGCCCGCCTGAAGCGCGCGATCACGGGGAGGCCCACCACATGAAGGTGCTCAAAGTCCTGTTCATCAGCATCGGCGCGCTGCTCGCCGCCTTGATCGTCATCCCGCTCACCATCCTCGCCGGGCTCTTCGTCTGGCTGAAGCTGACTGAGGAGGGCGACGAGGAGGACCTGGAGCTCGAGGACACGATCTAGCCGGTCGCCCTAGCCCGTCGACAGGGCCCAGGCCGCCGTCCAGCAGACCGCGGCCACCAGGACCGCGTACCAGAGCCGCCGTTCATTGCGTGCGCTCGACGCGATCGCCAGCAGTCCGGCGAGCCCCAGCACCGCGCTGGCGAGCGTCAGCCTCCCGCCAAGGGCGAGCGCGGCACCCTCCCCGATCCCGACGGCCAGTGCCAGCCCGGCCGCCAGCCTCCTGCTCGCCTGACGGCCAAGCACCTGCGCCAGGCTGCGCGAGCCGCCAGCCGCATCGGCCTGCCAGTCGCGCACCGTGTTGGCCAGGTGCGCGGCGACCGCGAACGGCGCGACGAGGGGGATGGCAGGCAGGATCCGGTCCAGCGGCACGCCCACCCCTGATGCGATCCAGGCCGGGAGCAGGCCGAAGCTGACCAGGTAGGGGATCGCCGAATAGGGCGTGCGTGAGAGGGCCAGGTCGTAGGCCAGCGCCGAGGCCGATGCGACAGCTCCGATCACCAGCGGAAGTGGACCCAGCCACAGGCTGGCCACCAGCTGGAGGGCCAGCGCGGCCGATGCGACCCAGATCGCGGTGTCCACGCTCAGCTCGCCGGCGGGGATCGGCTTCTCCGGGCGTGCCACCCGGTCGCGCTCCCGGTCGGCGATGTCGTTGGCCATCCCGGTGAAGACCTGGGAGCCGGCCACGCTCAGCACCAGCAGCGCCCAGGACGACCCAGGGGTTCGCCCCGCCTGGAAAAGGAGAATCGCCCCCAGGGCGGCCGAGAGGGCGGTCACCGCCAGCGCGGGCGCCGGGTGGATGGCGCGGACGACCGCCGGCAGCCTCATGCGGGGAGGGTGGACCATCGGCTTCGGTCCAGATCGGGCTCTGATAGAATCGGAAAAACCCCGGAGGTTTGCTTCAGACCAATGCCGAAGTATGTCTTCGTCACGGGCGGCGTCACCAGCTCGCTCGGCAAAGGCATCACCGCCGCATCCATCGGGCGCATTCTCAAGGCCCGCGGCATCCCGGTCTCCATCCTCAAGCTCGACCCTTACATCAACATCGACCCGGGCACCATGTCGCCGTACCAGCACGGCGAGGTGTTCGTCACCGATGACGGTGCCGAGACCGATCTCGACCTGGGGCACTACGAGCGCTTCATCGACGAGAACCTCTCCCAGGCGAGCAACGTCACCACCGGGCGCGTCTACCAGGGCGTGATCGCCAAGGAACGCCGCGGCGACTACCTGGGGGGCACGGTGCAGGTGATCCCGCACATCACCAACGAGATCAAGGAGCGGATCGCGCGCGTCGCGCGCGACGGCACCGGGAGCGTGGCGGGGAGCGGCCTGGCGGCGCACGGCGTGGTGGTGGTCGAGGTGGGCGGCACGGTCGGCGACATCGAGAGCCTTCCCTTCCTGGAGGCGATCCGGCAGATGCGCAAGGACGTCGGTCGCCGCAACGTGCTCTACGTGCACGTCACCTGGCTGCCGCAGATCGGCGCCACCGGCGAGCTGAAGACCAAGCCGACACAGCACTCGGTGAAGGAGCTGCGCGGGATCGGGATCCAGCCCGACGTGATCATCCTGCGCAGCGATGAGCCGATCGACGACGAGATCATGGACAAGGTCTCGCTCTTCACCGACGTCGACGTTCATGCCGTGATCCCGCTCAAGACCGCGGCCAGCATCTACGAGGTGCCGCTCCAGCTGGAGCGCGCGGGCCTCGGCAAGCTGATCACCCGTGAGCTGGAGGTCCCCGCCGGTGAGCCGGACCTGCGGGACTGGCAGGAGCTCGTCTCCCGCATCCGTGCCCCGCGCCCGGAGATCGAGATCGCCATCGTCGGCAAGTACACCGAGCTGCCCGATGCCTACATCAGCGTCACCGAGGCGCTCAAGCATGCCGCCCTGCACCATCGCGTCGACGTGAAGGTGCGCTGGATCCGCAGCGAGCACCTGGAGCGGGTGGAGCCGGAGCAGATCGCCGACGAGCTGCGGGGAGTGGCGGGGGGGCTCGTGCCCGGCGGCTTCGGGTACCGCGGGGTGGAGGGCAAGATCCGCGCCATCCGCTGGGCCCGCGAAGCGCGCGTGCCGTTCCTGGGGCTCTGCCTGGGCCTGCAGTGCGCGGTGATCGAGTTCGCCAGGTTTGCGCTGCAGACCGAGGATGCCAACAGCAGCGAGTTCAATGTCTTCACCGAGCACCCGGTGATCGACCTGATGCCCGACCAGGCCGATGTCACCGACAAGGGCGGCACCATGCGCCTTGGCCTCTATCCGGCTCGCCTGGAGGAGGGATCGCTGGTGCGCACCGCCTACGGGGACGAGATTGCCTACGACCGCCACCGGCATCGGTTCGAGGTCAACAACGCCTACCGCGAGCCGCTCGGCCAGGCGGGGATGTGGTTCAGCGGGGTCTCGCCTGACGGGCGCCTCGTCGAGTACATCGAGCTGCGCGACCATCCGTGGTTCGTTGCCACCCAGGCGCACCCCGAGCTTCGCAGCCGGCCCAATCGGCCGCACCCGCTCTTCCGCGACTTCGTCGGGGCAGCGGCCGTCCGCAGCGGCCTTCCGGCCGCCGCCCAGGATGACGCAGCCGCGCTGCCGGTCTCCGAGCCCAGCGCCTGAGGCGATGACCACCCGTCGGACCACGGCCGGGCGGCGCCCGGCTGCTTCCCGCCCGGCGTTCAAGCGCAGCACCTACGAGGAGGACGTTGAGCGCTTCCTCGCCGAGCGCGAGGAGGAGACCTACCAGTGCTATGCCGGCCTGCGCGACCAGCTGGCCCTGGCGGGGATCTACGAGCGCCACGCCCAGCTCTTCTCGCGCCGCTCGATCGACGCGCTGCGCAAGCTCACCAACGCCGGCGGCGCCGATGCCGCACGCCATCGAGCCCTGCTGGCGTTCGCGGCCGATGGGTTCATCGACCAGGGCGTGTCGGCCCTGACCGATGCGATCGCAACCGCCGAGGCGAAGGCGATCGTCATCTGGCGCGGGGAGCGCCTGCCGTATCGGGCCGTGCGCGGCCGGATCAGCCAGATCGACGGCCGGGCGGAGCGAAACGCCCTGTACGCCTCGTACCTGGAGGCCGAGGAGGCGCTCAACCCGCTCCGCCAGGAGCGGATCGAGCAGATCGGGTCACTGGCCCGCGCCCTGGGCTACGCCGACTACGTGGAGCTGGTGGCCGTCACTCGCGGCTTCGATCCGGACGCGCTGGGGATCGGCGCCCGCGGATTCCTCGCCGAGCTCGAGACGCAGTACTTCTCGGCGCTGCGCCGCTACCTGGCCCGGATCGAGATCGAGCAGGGGGACGCGAGCCTGGCCGACCTGTGGTACCTGCTGCGTGGCGGCGGCTGGGATCATTGGTTCGATCGTCGCCACCTGATGACCGTCCTGGAGGCCACCCTGCACGGGCTCGGGATCGATCTGCATTCGCAGCCCGGTGCCACCCTGGACGTTGCCGCGCGCCCCAACAAGTCGGGCCGGGCGTTCGTCTCCACGATCGACGCCCCGAGCGACGTGCGCCTCGTGATCCAGCCCAACGGTGGCTGGGACGACTACGCGGCTGTCTTCCACGAGGCCGGGCACCTGGAGCATTACCTGAACGTCGATCCGGACCTGCCGATCGGTTCACGCGTGCTCGGCGACCAGAGCGTGGCCGAGGGCTATGCCCATGCCTTCGAGCGTCTCGTCGGGGAGCCGGCCTGGCTCATGGAGCAGCTCGGCATGGCGCAGGAGCATGCCGACGGATTCGCCGATTTCTTCGCCTTCTTCATCCTCGAGCGGCTGCGCGGCGTGGTCGCTCAGCACCTCCACCAGCTGCGCCTGCACCGTGGCGGGGCCGTCGCCGTACAGCGCGCGCACTTCGCCGGGCTGATGTCGATGCTGACCGGCGTGCGCCACCCCGAGGAGCGCTACCTGGTGACCGTCGATGACGGCATGCTGGCCGCCGCCTACCTGCGCTGTTCGATGCTCGACGCCTCGCTCACCGACTACCTCAAGGCGCGCCACGGCGAGGCGTGGTGGCGCACGGAGGGGGCCGGCGAGACGCTGCGACGAGCGTGGCGACGTGGCCAGGAGTGGAACGCCGAGCAGGTGGTTGCACATCTCGGGTATGATTCCCTGGACTGGCGGCCGGTCGTGCGCCAGATCCGGGCCAGGCTCATCGGCGAGATGAGCGGCTATGGCGGGCCCAACATCACCACTCGCGCGGGGACCCGCAAGGTCTGACCGGTCGACCGCCTGCGTCCCCTGATGGTGAGCAATGCTCCCGGGCGTGGATCCGATCCATGTGTCGCCCGATGGCACCCACCTCTCTCCCGAACCCCACTCCGCTGATCGAGGTTACAGATCCCCAATGAAGCCCAGCCCAACCCGGATGCCCGCATGAACGACGAGCTCCGACCCCAGCGCCGCGGGCGCCCGCGCCGTCGACCTGACGGAGGCGGCCCTCGCCGCCAGACGCCGCGTCCCGTCTTCCAGGGACGCCGCAACAACTACGCCACCGGCGGCTACTCATCCATCTATGCCGGCCCCTTCCCGACCGAGGGTGACGAGAACGATCCGGGGATGAACCTGGCCGACCTGCAGGCCAAGAGCGTCGAGGAGCTCCGTGAGCTCGGAACCGAGCTCGGCCTGGAGTCGACCGATCAGCTCGAGCATTCCGACCTGGTCCTGAAGCTGCTTGACCTCGTCCCGCTGACTCCCGCCCAGCCGCGCCGCGACCTCAACGGTCAGCCCGGCGAGGCGACCGGGGTCCTGGAGATCGTCGACGAGGGCTTCGGCTTCCTGCGCCGCCACGGCGTCATGCCGTCTCAGGACGACATCTACGTCAGCTCCTCCCAGGTCCGCCGCTTCGGCCTGCGTACCGGTGACAAGGTCGCCGGCCAGACGCGGCCTCCCAAGGACCAGGAGAAGTACTGGGGCCTGCTACGCGTCGACAGCGTCAACGGGGTCGATCCCGACACCGCTCGCCGCCGTCCGCAGTTCGACGCGCTGGTGCCGGTCTTCCCCGACGAGATGTTCGACATCGAGACGGACCAGAAGAACCTGACCCAGCGCCTCATCAACCTGATCAGCCCCATCGGCAAGGGGCAGCGCGGCATGGTCCTCTCCCCGGCCAAGGCCGGCAAGACGACCGTGCTCAAGAACATCGCGCACGGCATCACCGACAACTACCCCGAGGTGCTGCTCATGGTGGCGCTCATCGGCGAGCGTCCTGAAGAAGTCACCGACATGAGCCGCAGCGTGAAGGGGGAGATCTACGCCTCCACCTTCGACGAGCCGACCGAGAACCACACCCGCGTGGCGGAGATGGCGCTCGAGATCGCCAAGCGACAGGTGGAGACCGGCCGCGACGTGGTGATCCTGCTCGACTCGATCACGCGGCTGGCGCGTGCCTACAACCTCGCCCTGCCGGCATCGGGCAAGACCCTCTCAGGTGGCGTCGACCCCGTCGCCCTCTACCCGCCCAAGCGCTTCTTCGGCGCTGCGCGCAACATCGAGAATGGCGGCAGCCTGACGATCATCGCCACCTGCCTGGTCGACACCGGGTCGCGGATGGACGACGTCATCTACGAGGAGTTCAAGGGGACCGGCAACATGGAGCTGGCCCTCGATCGCAAGCTGAGCGACAAGCGCATCTTCCCGGCAATCGACGTCCTGCGCTCCGGCACCCGCCGCGAAGAGCTGCTCCTCGACGAGAACACCCTGCGCATGACGTGGACCATGCGCCGCCGAGGGGATCGAGCTGCTCATGCAGCGTCTGGGCAAGACGAAGAACAACGCGGAGTTCCTCGTCTCCCTCAGCAAGAGCGTCGAAGCCTCCGAGCGCTGACCCTCCCGCGTCCCATGCCAGACCGAGCGCGCCGCCAGATCGCGGCGTGGCTCGTCATCGGCCTGCTGCTGGCAGCCTGCTCGCCATCGTCGAGCCCGAGCGCCAGCCAGGGCGCTTCGGCCAGCCCATCGGCCTCTCCGGTTCCGAGCGCAGGAGTCGGCGACATTGTTCCTGCCCCCGGTTCGTCGAGCGAGGTGTATCGGCCCAAACCGGGAGCGATCGTGGTCGCCATCGACGCCGGGCACGGCGGCTGCCTGGACTGGGGTGTCCCCGACCCGCTCAAGCGTGGCCCCGCCTACGCCGAGAAGACGATGACCCTGGCGATCGCGCTCAAGCTGCGTTCCCTGCTGGAGGCGCAGGGGATCACCGTGGTTCTCACCCGCCAGACCGATGTGGCCCTGGCAGGTGACTACTACCCCGATCTGGGCTG
>VBJX01000174.1 GCA_005879775.1 Chloroflexota bacterium | reverse complement strand
CCGTGAAGGTGAGGAGGGCGCGGAAGGGCAGCACGCTCTCCCGCGCCGGTTGGTCCCCGGTCGCCCGGGCGGCCAAGGGCTCCTGGCGGGGGAGCCACCAGGGCAGGGAAGCCGCGTGGGCAGCCGCGTTCATGCTGCCCTCAGGCCGATAGCGCGTCGTCGCCATGGAGATGGGACCGTTCCTGTCTCTCCTCGACCAACTCCGCGAGGGCCGAGGCCAGCTTCCCGTGCTCGTGCCGCACGCTGGGACCCTCGGCCAGGAGATCGCGCCTCACGACCCGGCAGCCCAGAGCCTCGAGGGCGGCGAAATCGGGGAGGACGGGGGTCGCCCCCTGGGACAGGTAGCGACGGGCCCGGTCGTCCCCGATCGTCCCATCGTGGAGCAGCACCGTTGCGAGGCGCGTACGTGATCCGCCGCCGTGTACCCGTCGGTCTCTCCCGGCTCCGTCATCAGGTTCATGACCAGCACCACGCGCGCTTCCGAATGTCGAAGGGCATCCGCCAGCCCGGGGATGAGCAGGTTCGGCAGCAGGCTCGTGTAGAGGCTTCCCGGCCCCACGACGACGAGGTCGGCGTTCCGGATGGCCGCGACCGCCTCTGGCCAGGCCTTCACCGTCTCGGGGTGGAGGCGCATTCGCTTGACCCGTCCCCCGCACGCCCGCAGGGCGGATTCGCCCGCGACCGTCGAGCCGTTCTCCAGCTCGGCCAGGAGCGTGACGTCGTCGGCGGTGGAAGGCAGGACCCGACCGCGGACGTCCAGGATCTGTCCGGCCCGCTCCACCGCGTGGGGGAAGTCCCCCTCGACCTCCTTGAGGGCGCTCAGGATCAGGTTCCCGAGGTTGTGCCCGCCGACGTCCTCCTCGCCCGCGAACCGGAATCGAAACAGCTCGGCCAGCGCTCCCCGGTCTTCCGAGAGGGCGATGAGGCAGCTGCGGATGTCGCCCGGGGCCACGATGCGATACAGACGGCGCAGACGGCCGGAGCTGCCGCCGTCGTCCGCCACGGTCACGATCGCGGTGAGCCGCTCGCGCTCGTCACGGCTGGGAGCGGGATGCGCAGCGAAGAGGACCCCCTTCAAGCCCTGGAGCACCACCGGGAGGCCGGTCCCGCCCCCGAGGGCGACGGCCCGGAAGCCCGGCGCGGAGGGGACCTCCAGCCTCCGCCCGCGAGGCTCGCGGGTGCCGCGCATGCGGATGGGGTCGTCGAAGATCTCGATGTCGTGGAAGCCGCAAGCCCTGAACCAGCGGAACACCTCGGGGTACAGGAACTTCGCCTGGTAGCGCGGCGAGTACCAGTCGAAGGTGTCGAGCCACCGCCAGCGCCAGTTGGGATGCATGGAGATGGGAAACAGGAGCCGCAGCAGGGCTCCGATCACGGGCAGGCGGTAGAGAGGATAGAGGGGTGCCGCCAGGAAGGCGGCCCTCAGCATCAGCCAGAGAGGCAGGCGCGTGGTCAGCTTCCGGATGGCGTCCGAGCACCGATGGGAGGGGCCGTAGCGCGCGTAGAGGTAGACGGCGAACTGCCCCCCCGGCCGGACCATGGCGGCCACCCGCTCGAAGGCCTTCCGCGTGTCCGGGGTGTGGTGGAGCACGCCGATGGAATAGGCGAGGTCGAAGGAGCCGGGGCGCAACGGCATCGCGAAGATGTCGGCCTGGATGATGTGCACGCCCTCCCTCCGCCCCACGTTCTCGTAGGCGGCGTCCACCGCCGAGGTGATGTCGATTCCGATCACCTCCCCGCCGCGATCGGCGACCACCTCGGCGAAACGGCCGGCGCCCACCCCGGCGTCGAGCACGACCTTCCCGCGGACATCCTCCTCGCTCCAGCCGGTGGTCGCGGAAAACGTGCGCGCCGACTCTCCGCTCCCGTTCCGGGAGTCGATCTGCACCTCCCGGAACCAGTTCCATTGGCGGCCGAAGGTCCCCGCGTACGCGCCGCTCTCGACGAACCGCGGTACGCCTCGCACCACCGGATACCCCGCGGCGCACCCGCTACAGGTGAGGCCACCCTCCTGCGCCTCCGCGCCCGACCACGCCGACACCCGCAGGTCGAGCCCGGAGCCGCAGCCGGGGCACGCGAGGAGCCCAACCAGCGACGGCTTCATAGAGCCCTCCCGAGGGCGGGCGACGGCAGGCGCGCCGCCAGCGCTGCGCCCGCGCTCTTCGGCCGCGGATCTCCGGCAAGCCCGCCGAGCCCGGCCACCAGGGCAAAGGCGGCCTCGCCGTCGAGGGGCCGCGAGAAGTAATGGCCCTGTCCCAGGCGGCACCCGAGGGCCAGAAGTCCACGCGCCTGGTCTTCGGTCTCCACGCCCTTGGCGGCCACCCCCGCCTTCAGCTCGTGCGCCAGGGCCAGGATCGCGCGCATCAGGGCGGAGCCCTCGCCGCCGCCGACCCCATCCCCCAGGTAGCGGCGATCGACCTTGAGCGTCTCCGGCCGCAGTTGCTCGAGCGCGCTCAGGGACGAACGGCCGGCCCCGAAGTCGTCGATGTCGAGGGCGACCCCGAGGGTCTTGAGCTCGGCGAGAGAAGGATCCGCAGAGGGCAGGGCTTCGGCGGGGTCGAGCCGAAAGGCCTCGAGCGCGGTCCGGACGGTTTCCGGAAAGTCCGGATCCCCGAGCTGGCGGCCGGAGACGTTGACGCTGATCCAGGCGTTCGGAGCCCCCGCGGCGCGGTCGCGCCAGAGCCGCAGCTGACGACACGCCTCGTGGACGACCCAGCCGCCGAGGGAGAGGATGACCCCCGTGGCCTCGGCCAGGGGGAGGAACTCCGCGGCATCCACGACGCCTCGTCGCGGGTGCTGCCAGCGCAGCAGGGCCTCGAAGCCCACGAGCCGGGGCTCGGCGAGCAGGTAGACCGGCTGGTAGTGAAGGCGGATCTCCTCCCGCTCCAGGGCCTGATCGAGCTCGCCTTCCAGCTCGAGTCGGGCCAGCAGGCGGCCCCGCAGGGTCTCGTCCAGGACCTCGAACCGGCCCCTGCCCGAAGCCTTGGCCCGGCGCATGGCCGCGTCGGCGTCGCGCAGGACGGCTTCGGGGGTGTCGTGGCCGCGGGAGGAGAGAGCGATCCCGATGCTGGCCGAGGCGAGGACCTCCCGCCCCTCGATGGTGAAGGGGCTCTGAAGCTCCTTCTGGGCCCGCACGGCGATTCGCGTGGCGTCGCTGGCGTCGCCGATCGACTCCAGGAAGATCGCGAACTCGTCACCCCCGAACCGGCTGACCAGGTCCCCCGGACGCAGGCAGGTCTCGAGCCGCCGCGCGACGGCCACGAGCAGCTCGTCGCCCGCGAGGTATCCCAGGCTGTCGTTGGTCCCCTTGAAGCGGTCGAGGTCGAGCAGCAGGACCGCGCACAGGGCGTCGGGTCGCCGACGCGCGCGCGCCAGGGCCTGGCCCAGCCGCTCCAGGAAGAGGGCGCGGTTGGGTAGATCCGTCAAGGGGTCGTAGGTCTTGTGGTCCGTGATGTCGGTCTGGGCCCCCGCTAGGCGCCGGGGCCTTCCCTCCTGGTCCCGGCCGGCGAATCCCCGGCACCGCACCCAGCGGTAGCTCCCGTCCTTGTGCCGCATCCGATGCTCGTCATCGAAGTGGGCGGTGCGGCCCGCGAGATGCGCCGCCACCTTGGCCTTGACCCGCTCCACGTCGTCGGGGTGGATGCGGCCCACCCACTCGGAGGCGTCCCTGCCGATCTCGTCCTCCTCGAGTCCGAGCATGGCCTTCCATCGCGTCGACACGTGGATCTCGTCCGTCTCCAGGTCCCAGTCCCAGAGCCCGTCGTCGGCGCCTCGGACCGCGAGGGCGTAGCGCTGCTCGCTCTCGCGCAGGGCCCGCTCCGTCCTCCGCCGCCCCACGAAATCGCCGAT
>VBJX01000173.1 GCA_005879775.1 Chloroflexota bacterium | reverse complement strand
TGCCTGGTCGTTCCGCCGATTCGATCTCGCGTCCCGGGGCCAAACGCACTTCGTCGACGGGCTTTGGACGAGTGGCTCGTTCTTCGAGACCCTGGGCGTATCGGCGCTGCTTGGGCGCACGCTCTCGGAGCGGGACGACCAGCCCTCAGGCGGCCCCGATGGTCCCGTGGCCGTGATCAGCCATGGTTTCTGGCAACGACACTTCGACGGCGCCCCGGATGTCGTCGGCCGCACCCTTACCCTCGACGGGAAGGGTTTCACCATCGTCGGCGTGATGCCACCCGAGTTCTTTGGCATGGAAGTCGGCCGGACCTTCGACGTGGCGGTACCGCTTGGCCTCAACCCCGGGTCGCGAGGCGCAAACGTGTCGTGGCTGACCATCGTCGGGCGGTTGCGTCCGGGACAGACGCTGGATGCTGCCGTGGCCTCGCTGCGAGCCCGCCAGTCGCAGATCCGCGAGGCCACCCTACCGGCCAGTGCCCCCGAGGCGTCTCGCAGGACGTACCTGCAGGCGAGCTTCGCGCTCACTCCCGCCGCCACCGGCCACTCCGGGCTTCGCCGCCAATACGAGCAACCGTTGCTCGTGATCATGGTCGTGGTGGCCCTCGTCATGCTCGTGGCGTGCGCGAACGTCGCGAACCTGCTGCTCACTCGCGCCACCACCCGTCGTCACGAGTTCAGCGTGCGCCTGGCCCTTGGTGCCTCGCGCTGGCGACTGGCGCGGCAGGTGCTCGCGGAGAGCGTGGTGCTCGCCGCGAGTGGGATGACGTTGGGGCTGCTCCTCGCCTGGTGGGGCAGCCGCGCCCTCGTTCGCGAGCTGGCGAGACAGACCGACACCCAGGGTACGACCGTCTTCCTGGACCTCTCCCTGAACGGGCAAGTCCTGGCATTCACGATTGGCGCCGCCGTGGCGACCGTGATCCTCTTTGGGATCGCACCGGCGCTTCGGGCCTCCGGGGCCACGCCGATGGACAGCATCAAAGAGGGCCGGGGGACGATAGGTGACACGCGTGTTCGACTGTCGAGCGGTCTTCTGGTGGCGCAACTGGCGCTCTCCCTCGTGCTCGTGGTGGCGGCCGGACTGTTCGTGCGGACCTTTGCCTCCCTGGTGAGCCTTCCGCTGGGCTTCGAGCCCGACCGGGTGCTGGTGGTGACCCTCAGCGCGCAGCGCGCAACCGTAGATCCGGCACAACGCATCCCCATCTTCGAGCGTGCCGTCGAGGCGGTGCAATCGCTGCCGGGCGTGGCCGGCGCCGCGGCATCGCTCACGACGCCGATGGGCGGCCTGGGCCTCCGGAATCAGATCGAGGTCCCGGGCGCGCGCGTGGTCCTCGTCAACCACGTGTCGCCAGGGTGGTTTCGCGCGCTCGGCACTCCCCTGCTCGCCGGGCGAGAGTTCTCGACCGGGGATGGACCGGGCAACCTCTCCGTTGCCATCGTCAATGAGGCGTTCGGGCGACGATTCCTCGCGGGCGCAAGTCCTCTCGGCCATGACATCAGGGGCCTGCCGGTACCGGGTCCGGCCGTCCCCATCGTGGGTGTGGTGAGAGACGCCGCCTACAGCTCGCTTCGCGAGGCCGCCCCTCCGACCGTGTACCTGCCGTTCGCGCAGTCCAGGGAGGTGGCCGCCTTCGGGTCGATGAGCCTGAGCATTCGATCGAGCGGCGCTCCGCCGGCATCCTTGATTCGAAGCGTGACGACCGCACTCGACGAGGTCAATCCAGACCTGACCTGGACGTTCCGTCCGCTGGCCGAACAGATTGACGCTTCGATGACGCAGGAACGGGTCACGGCCATGCTCGCCGGATTCTTCGGTTTGGTCGCGCTGCTGCTCGCGGGTCTCGGCCTCTACGGCGTAACCGCGTACAGCGTCAGCCGCCGCAGGTCCGAAATCGGCATGAGGATCGCTCTCGGCGCCAGTCCGACGAGCGTCGTGGGACTGGTGGTGTCGCGGGTGGCGCTTCTCGTCGGCATCGGGGCGGGGGCGGGAATGCCGGCCAGCCTGTGGCTGTCACAATTCGTCGAGCCCCTTCTCTATGGGCTCGCGCCCCGGGATCCTGCGACTCTGCTGGGAGCGGTCCTCGTGCTCGTGGCGGTCGGTCTGGCCGCCGCCGCGCTGCCGGCAACTCGGGCGGCGAGAATCGACCCGGTGGCCGTACTGCGCGAGGGCTGAGACCCCTACTCGGTGCGCAGGGCCGTCATCGGATCGACGCGGATGGCCCTCAAGGCCGGGGCGAGGGTGGCCGCCACCGCCACCGCCGAGAGCACGCCGACGACGCCGAGGAAAGTCGTCGGATCCGTGGGGCTCAGCTCGGGGACCAGGAACATCGCGAGCGGACGCGTGGCAAAGGCGGCCACCCCCAGCCCGGCGGCCACGCCCGATCCCACGAGGGCCGCGCTCTCGCGCAGGACCATCCTGAGGACGGCCCGGCCGTCCGCGCCCAAGGCCATCCGCAGCCCGATCTCCGGCGTCCGGCGGGTCACGGAGTACGCCAGCACGCCGTAGAGGCCGATGGAGGCCAACGCGAGCCCCAGGACGGCCGCGCTTCCGAGCAACGCCGCGCCGATCCTGCTCGGCAGCAGGGCGAAGCCCAGGGCGTTCCGCATGGGCTTGACCTCGATCGCCGCCGACGGGTCGAGCTCTCCCAGGGCTCGAGCGATCTCCCGAACCAGGCCCTCCCTTCGGGAAGAGCGAACGAGCAGGTGAGGCGACAGGTTGCCCCCCGCTCCCTGGGCATAGGGAGAGTACATCGCGAGGGGCTTCTCCTCCCCGAGCGTGAAGTGCTTGCTGTTGGCGGCGACGCCGACCACGGTTATCGGGGCGCTGGGGGTCGGAGCCGGATATCGGAAGGTGCGGCCGACAGGGTCTCGATCACCGAACAGCCGACGCGCCAGATTCTCGTTCAGGATCGCGACCTCGGGCGGGCCCTTCCGGTCGGAAGCCACGAACTCGCGCCCGGCCAGGATCGGAATCCCCATGGTCCGGAAGTAGTCCGGCCCGACCTCGTTGTTGTGGAACCTCACCTGGACGGGCTCCCCGCTCGAGTCCGCGAGGACCCGGTCTCCGCGGATGGAGTTGCCGTTCAGGGGAACCACTCGGGCGACGCTGGCCGCCTCCACGCCGGGCAGCGCACGCAGCTCGCCCAGGGCGGCGCTGGTCACGCTCCTTACCTGTTCCTCCGTCGGGTACTCTTCCGGGACCAGTCGCATCGAGGCCCACACCGTGCCCTCGACGTCGAAGCCCGGGCTCATCGTCATCGACTTGGTCATGTTCCTGACGAAGAGCACGCCCATCGTCAAGAGAACGACCGAAACCGCGAGCTGGGTCACGATCAGCCCGCCGCGCAGGCGGGAGCGGCCTTCCACCTGGCGTTCGGTCCGCTTCAGGGCTGCGCTGACCCCGCCGCGGGTCGCCTTGAGGGCGGGCAGCAGGCCGGCGACGAGGGCGCTCAGGAGCGCGATCACCACCGAATACAGGAGCAGGCGCCAGTCCGGTTGTA
>VBJX01000172.1 GCA_005879775.1 Chloroflexota bacterium | reverse complement strand
GTCGCGGGCGTGCTTCGCCTTGTCGATCGCCAGCCGCACGCCATAGCAGAAGCCGGCGCGCTCGGCGATGCGGACCTCGGGGCGAATGGCGGTGGTCATCGCCTCGATTCTATCGGTCAGGCGCCGTATCGGCCTCTCTGGCCCTCTGGCAGGAGGGCGGCGATCTCGCGCATGATCCGATCCGTCCCGGTCTCGAGGGCCGCGCGATCGGGCTTGCGGACCGGCTCGTCCGAGAGCCGGAAGGTAGCGCCGATGCGCACGGTCACCGGGCTGCGGTGCGGGATCCGCGTTCGTCCCGGGAAGATCCGGTGCGTGCCGGCGATCCCCACCGGCAGGAGCGGGGCGCCGCTCTGCAGCGCCAGTAGCGCGACCCCCGGCTTCGCCGCGCGCAGCTGACCGTCCCGGCTGCGGGTCCCCTCCGGGAAGATGGCAATCGGCTCGCCGGCGGCCAGGTGGGCCAGCGCGATGCGCTGCGCCCCACGGTCGCCCTCGCCGCGGCGCACGAAGAAGACGCCCGCCGAGCGCGCCAGAAAGCCGATGAGCGGCCAGCTGCGCATCTCGACCTTGGCCATGAAGTGGATCACCCGTCCGGTGCGGTGGCCGACTGCGGTGCCGACGAACAGCGGATCCAGGTTCGAGGTGTGGTTGCTGACCACGACATAGGCGCCCTCGCGCGGCACGTGCTCCAGTCCCTCGATCCGACCACCACCCAGCGCCCACCAGATCCCGCCGGTGATCACCGCGCCGGGGTGGAAGAACCAGGTGCTCATCGCCGCCCTGGGAGGTGGGCCAGGATGGCCTCCACGCTGGCCTCGACCTCCAGCTCCCCGGTGTCCAGGACCAGCGCGCCAGGAGCCTTGCGCAGGGGAGCCACCGGGCGCCCCATGTCCGCGGCGTCCCTCTCCTCGATCTCGGAGAGGTACCGATCGCCGCGGTCGGGCCGTCCCATCTCGGCGGCGCGCCGCGCGGCCCGCACCCCGGACGAGGCGGTCAGGAAGACCTTCAGGGTGGCGTCCGGGAGCACCACCGTGCCGATGTCGCGGCCGACCATCACCGTGTCGCCGCGACGCGCGGCGTTTCGCTGCACGCCGAGCATGGCGGCCCGCACCACGGCGTGGCGGCTCACCGCGGAGACGACGCGGTCGATGCGCGGCGTGCGCGCCTCGCGAGTGACGTCCCGGCGATCCAGCAGGACGGTCTCGCGGCGATCGGTCTGCTCGCGGCGCGGCGTCCGCACCTCGATCCGCACCTGGCGTGCCAGCCGTCCGAGACCGTCCCCGTCATCGGGATCGATCCCCCGTTCGAGCGCGGCCAGGGTGAGCGCCCGGTACATGAGCCCGGTGTCGACGAAGGTGGCACCCATTCGCTTCGCGAGCGCGTGAGGGCCGAGCGCGCCCGCGAGCCCGGCGAACGCGAGACCTTCGGCAACGCACCGGCCAGCGCCTCCACTTCGTCGGGATGCAGCGCTCGCCAGGCACCCGGCCCCAGCCCATCAATGGTCAGTGGCCCGAGCCGGGTGCGCACCAGGCGCTCGACCTGCAGCCCAACGGCCGCGAAGATGCGGCGCACCTCGCGCTTGCGCCCCTCGCTGATCCGCACCCGCAGCCAGGGCTCCCGCTCCCCGGCGACCCGTTCCACCTCGACCGGCGGCGACGCCCGTTCGGCGAGCAGAAGCCGCGCCGGCCCGTCGTCGAGGTCGACCCCATCGACCATGGCGCGTAGCTGCTCGCTTGTCGGAGTGAGGTCGCTGAGCACGGCGTACTCCCGCTCGACCCCGTAGCGCGGATGGAGCACGCGGTTGGCCCACGCGCCGTCGTTGGTGAGCAGCATCAGTCCTTCGGAGTCGACGTCCAGGCGACCCGCCGGCCAGAGGCGCCCCAGCCCGGGCTGGTCGACGAGGCTCACCACCGAGCGCCGGCCGCGTTCGTCGCGCGCTGATGAGAGAAGCCCAGCCGGCTTGTGGACGGCGAAGTGGACGGCTGCCTGTGCCGACGGCAGCGGGATACCGTCGAGCTCGATCTGATCCTCGGTCGGATCTGCGCTGTCGCCGAGGCGGGCGACGCGACCGTTGACGGTCACCCGGCCGTCGGCGATCACCGACTCCGCTCCGCGTCGCGAGGCGACTCCCGCGCGGGCGAGCAGCTTCTGCAGGCGCTCAGCCGGCATCGGCCGGCTCCGGCAGCGCGGCATCGGCTGGCTCCGGCAACGCGGCCTCGGCGGGCAACGCAGGCAGCTCCTCGAGCGAGGTCAGGCCGAAGCGCTCGAGGAAGGTGAAGGTGGTGCCATACAGGATCGGGCGTCCGGGCGTGTCGCGCCGACCCACCTCGGTCACCAGACGCCGATGGAGCAGGCTGCGCAGCACGTAGTCCGAGTCGACCCCGCGCACGCGTTCGACCTCTGAGCGGGTGCATGGCTGCCGATAGGCGACCACCGCCAGCGCCTCGAGGGCCGCCGGCGTCAGGCGCGCCTCCTCCCTGGAGGCATAGGCCGCGAGGCGCTCCCCGATCTCCGGCGCGGTGGCCAGCTGCCAGGCGTCGTCCAGCCGCTGCAGACGCAGGCCACGGCCATGAGCCGCCAGGTCGTCGGCCAGCACGGCGAGCTGCTCGGCGGCCGCGGCCGGCGAGACACCGCCCAGCTCGGCCAGCTCATCGAGGTGCAGCGGGCGTTCGGCCACGAAGAGGAGCGCCTCGTAGAAGGCGCCCAGCTCGCCGTCGGGGCTCACGGCCGGCATCTCATGAGAGCGGCTCGATCACGATCGGGCCGAAGAGCGTGCGCTGCTCGACGCGCACCTGCCGGCGCCGCACCAGCTCGAGCGCGGCCATGACCGTGACAGTCGCCTCGGTTCGCGAGCCGGCTGCGGCGAGGAGCTCCTGGAGCACGACCCGGCCGCCGCGGGCCAGGGCAGCCCGCAGCGCGGTGATCTGCATGCCGATCGTGATCTCCCGCGCCACGATCTCCGGCGGGTCCTCGGCCGGCTCCGGGATGCGGGCCAGCCCGATGAGCGCCTCGGCCAGCAGCGCGGCGGGAAGCTGCGGCTGGGTGACGAGCGGCAGGTCGGAGTCGCGCGGCTCGCGCCGGAAGAGGGGCGCCACCAGGTCCCGCGCCCCCAGCTGGCGGGACGCGTCACGCAGGGCGCGGTACTCGAGCAGCCGGCGGCGCAGCTCCTCTTCATCGGGCTCGTCGGCTGCGTCGGCGACGGGCGGAGCCACCTCGCCGGGAAGGAGCCGGCGCGACTTGAGGAGGATCAGCTGGGCGGCAACGGCCACGAACTCGCTCAGCTGGCGGACGTCGACCGGATTGCTCGCCAGGTGGGCCACGTAGGCGTCGGCCAGCTCGGCCAGCGGCACGGTCAGGATCTCGAGCTGGCGCGACTCGATCAGGTGCAGGAGCAGGGCCAGCGGACCGGAGAAGATGGGCAGGCGCACCTCGAACTGGTCGTCGGCTGCCTCTCCGACGGCCAGGACGGTGGGTTCCGGATTCGCCATCGGGACCGGCTCGAGTGGCATCGGGCTAGCTTGCCTCGTCCGCCTCGTGCAGGGCGGCCGCCAGGTCGGCATCGGCGCTGCTCGGACGTCCGCGGATGAAGGCGGCCGTGCGCTGACTGCACCCCGCGCGCAGTGCCGCCTCGGCCGAGAGGTCGGCGTGATGCATGTGGAGGTAGTACGGGTTGCGCTCTGATAGGTCGCCGCCGGCCAGGCGCGCCAGGAGGCGTGGCGCCAGCGCCTCGAGCAGGACCCCGATCACGCGGTGCCAGAGTCGCAGCCGCCGCCCCTTGCCAGCGTCGTGCAGGAGTGCTGCGCAGAGCAGGTCCGAATCATCGATGCGGGCCGCCATGAGCCGCTGTGCGACGTCGAGCGCGTGGCGACGATCGGCGACCGGCATCGCCACGAAGAGCGGCCAGGCCGAGGCCGGCAGGATGCGCTCCGCCAGAGCCAGCTCGTCTGCGTCGACCCGGGCGGTGAGGTGGCCGAAGAACTGCTCGACCCTATGCACCGGTCAACAACCGAGCGATCGCAGCCGCCGCGCCGAAGAGCCACTGCAGCGGCCCGCCGGACGATCCGTAGGAGAGGAGCACCAGGAGGAGGAGGGCGAAGTAGCCGTACTGCGCGTAGCGCTGCACCAGGAACGCCTGCCGCGGAGGCAGCAGCGGCAGGAGCACGTTGTAGCCGTCGAGCGGCGGGATCGGGATCAGGTTGAGGATCCCGAGCGCGACGTTGAAGTAGACGATCGAGAGCCCGACCAGGCGCGGCACGTCGCCGTCGAGCACGCCCGCCAGATTCAGGAGGCGAAAGAGGAGCGCGAAGACGAGCGCCACCGTGAAGTTGGCGAGCGGTCCGGCGAGGGCCACCATGGTCAGCCCGATCCGCCCCGGCCGAAGGGCATAGGCATTGACCGGGACCGGCTTGGCCCAGCCGAAGCCGGCGATGAGCATGAAGATCGAGCCGACCGGGTCGAGATGGTGCAGCGGGTTGAGGCTCACTCGACCGAGTGCCCGAGGCCGATGGTCTCCGAGCTGGTCGGCCACGTAGGCGTGGCTGAACTCATGGAAGGTGAGCCCCAGCACGAGCGCGATGAGGAGCCCGGCAAGCTCCGGGGCGGTGAGGTTGAGAATCATCTATGCCAGCTCAGGGAGGAGCTCGCGGAGCACCTCGACCAGGCGGGCGGCGCCGATCGGTCCCATGGCCAGCACCTCCTCGTGGGTCACCTCCCCTTCCATCTCGGGAGTGGCCTTGTTGGCAATGAGGCTGAATCCGAGCACCCGGACCCCCTGGTGACGCGCGACCAGGACTTCCGGAACGGTCGACATGCCGACGGCATCGGCGCCAAGCGTGCGAAGCATGCGCAGCTCGGCGCGGGTCTCGTAGTTCGGCCCCGAGAGCATCAGGTAGACCCCCTCGCGAAGGATGACTCGGGCGCGAGCTGCCGCCTGGCGAGCCTTGTCGCGGAGCTGGAGGTCGAAGGCATCGGTCATGGCCACGAAGCGGGGGCCGAGGCGGTCCAGGTTCGGACCGCGCAGGGGGTTGTCACCGGACAGGTTGATGGTGTCGGTGATGAGCATCACGTCGCCGGGCTCGAACTCGGGGTTGATCCCTCCGGCCGCGTTGGTGAGAACCAGCGTCCCGATTCCCAGGCTCAGGCCTGTGACCAGCCCTCGTACGTGTGCGCCCGACCCGAGAGGAGCAGGGTCGGCACGCCCTTGGCGAGCCCCGCCACCAGGTCGCCCGCGTGGCCTTCGACGGAGGCGCCCGGAACGTTGGGAATCTCGTGGTACGAGATCCACAGGCGTGGCTCGTGATCGAGGAGCTGGACCACGTCACCCAGGCCGGAGCCGAGCACGAACCCGAGCCGCGGGATGGCGAGCTCGGGGACAGTGCCCAGGCGCTCACGGATGTGGCCCGCCGCTTCCTCGATGCGCCGCTCGAGCTCCGCCCCGTAGGCTCCATCGGGGAGCGAGGCGCGGGGCTCCTCCACCTACATCCGCTCCAGCAGGTCGCGCTTCTTCGCTTCGTACTCCTCGGCGGTGATGAGGCCCTTGTCGCGCAGCGCGGCCAGGCTCTCGAGGGTGGCCGCCAGCTGGTCGCCGGCAGAGGGGGTCGGGGCCGGCTGATCGGCCGCCGGGGCCGGCGCTGCCGGCTGCGGGCTGGGCGGCACCTGGGCCACGCGATCGGACCCGGCGCGCGGCGGCATCGGCTCACGCTGCATCTCGGGCATGGCCGGGGCGCCCTGCATGCGGGGTGGCGGGGCCAGATCCGGACGCTCCAGGCGTTCCTTCTGGTTGAGCATCGCGATCTTGAACTTCACCGGATCGGCCAGCATCACGTAGTCCTGGATGCCGGCCGACTCATCGGCAGCGGTCATGATGTCGAGCGTGCCGAAGTCGAAGATGCGTCCCAGCCAGCTCTGGGTCAGGTGCGCATCGTTCACCTTCTCGAGCGACGAGTCGGCCATGTCCTTATTGAAGACGCCCTCTGACTTGATCAGGCGCCGGGTGGTGACCAGGTATTCCTGGTTGCGCCAGCCCCAGATCTTGAGACCGATGCGGGCGAGGCACACGATGAGCGCGGCCAGCACGATGATCGTCACGATTCCGTCGAGGGTGGAGTTGCCCAGCGCTGGGTTGGTTCCCAGCCAGATGAGGACCGCCAGCGCCAGGACGGCGACGATGACGAAGGGCCAGGTCTCGCCGAGCACCGCGAACCAGTGCTGGCGGCTCTCGAAGACGACCTCTTCGCCGCGGCTGAGGAGGTTGCGGGCGTAGCTCATCGATCTGCTCCGCTGCTGGTCAGGCTCGTGGATGCGCCCGCGTGTAGACCTCGCGGAGGCGCTCTCCGGTCAGGTGGGTGTAGAGCTGGGTCGTGCTGATGCTAGCATGGCCCAGGAGCGTCTGGACCACGCGCAGGTCCGCTCCCCCCTCGAGCAGATGGGTGGCGAAGCTGTGCCGGAAGGTGTGTGGCGAGACCCGTCCGGGCACGTTTGCCACCTCCGCCCAGTGGCGCACCAGCCGCCACACCGATTCGCGCGCCAGCCGATCTCCCCGCCGGCTGACGAAGACCGCCGGGCTCGGCTTGCCGGCGGTCCACGCCTGGCGTGGGCCTGACAGGTACCGATGCAGGCGCTCACGGGCCTCC
>VBJX01000017.1:415-11634 GCA_005879775.1 Chloroflexota bacterium | reverse complement strand
CACCGAATCAGCCCTGGTCGAGCGCTGCTGGAATGGCGAGGAAGGGGACTTTCGAAGTCTGGCGGGCCGGGACGAAAGGAAGCTGCCCGGCGGAACGATCGGCGGCTTGATGCCCCTGCTCCTGCCAGGTCTCCCGGCGCCAATAGCGGACCGGCTGGCGGAGCGGACCGCCGATCCGCGCGAGTTCGCCACGCGCTACCCGGTGCCGAGCGTCTCCCGCCTGAATCCCGCCTACAACCCCGTGCCCGGTGGCGGCAGCCTGCTGTGGCGGGGACCCACCTGGATCAACGCCAACTGGTACCTGAGCAGAGGGCTCCGGCGGCACGGACATGAGCAGATGGCGCGAACCATTGAGGACGCCAGCCTCGAGCTCGTCGAGCGGTCAGGGTTCCGCGAGCACTACAACCCCGAAACCGGGGAAGGCTACGGCGCCCACGGCCTCTCGTGGTCCGGGCTGGTGCTCGAGATCCTCGCAGCCCGGACCGAGGCCGCTGACTAGCCCTTTACCGAGCCTCCCACGATGCCGCGCACGAAGTAGCGCTGGAGGCCGAAGAAGACGATCAGGGGCAGCGCCATCGACAGGAACGCCGCCGCTCCGATGAACTCGGTGCCACCGCCGTGCGAGGTGATCAGGTTGGCGATGTTCACGGTCATCGGCAGACTGTCTGGATGGATCAGGTTGATGTAGATCAGCGCCACCAGCAGGTCATTCCACACGAAGAGGAACTGAAAGATGGCGAGCGCCGCAATCGCCGGCACGCTCATCGGGATGGCGAGGCGGAAGAACGCAGTCACGGGGCTCGCACCATCGATCGCCGCTGACTCAAACACCTCGCGCGGGAGCGAGCCCATGAAGTTCCGAAGCAGGTAGATCGCGAACGGGAGCCCGTAGCCAGTGTGGGCCAGCCAGACCGCCAAGAAGGTACCCACGAGCCCCCAGCTGGCGAACAGGGTCAAGATCGGAATCAGGGTCGCCTGCAGTGGAACCACCAGCAGCCCTACGACCACGACAAACAGGATGTTCCGGCCTGGGAATTCCATCCAGCTGAACGCATAGGCGGCGAAGGCGGCGACGAAGATCGGGATGACGGTCGCCGGGATGCTGATGAACAGGCTGTTCAGGAAATTGGTGCCGAGATTGGCCTGGCTAAGCACATGCGCATAGTTTTCGAACGTGAAGGTGTAGGGGGGAAAGAGCGCCGTCCACCATCCACTGCCGTCGACCTCGGACCCTGGCCGGAATGAGTTCACGAGGAGGCCCACGGTCGGTACCAGCCAGACGATCATCAGGATCACCAGGGCGGTGTGCAGCCCGATCTTTCCGCGCATACGGCTGAACCAGCTGCGGCTGGTCGGAGCGTCGAGCGTCGCGGCAGCGGTGGTCATCGGACCGCCTCCTGCGCCCGGAAGCGCCCGATGTTGAAGAACATGATCGGCACAATGGCGATCAGCAGGACTACCGCGACGGCACTGGCCCGACCGTAGTTGCCGACGTTGAACATCTCCTGGTACATGAAATTGGCAATCACGTTGGTATCCAGCTGGCCGCCGGTCATGGTGTAGACGATGTCGAAGGCCTTCAACGCGGTGATGATCATGGTCGTCGCGACGACGACCAGCGTCGGCACAAGCAGTGGGAAGACGATGCCGCGAAAGATCTGGAGCTCATTGGCCCCGTCGGTTCGGGCCGCTTCCATCAGCTCCGGGTTGATCCCCTTGAGGGCGGCCGAGATGATCACCATCGCGAATCCGGACCACATCCAGGTCATCACGATGATCAGCATGAATGTGTTAACGCTGAAATCGGTGACCTGCGACCATGGGATGGGCCCCACACCGACGACGCCAATCGCGGCGTTCAGCGTGCCCGTCTGCGGCTCGCCTGGTGGCTTGTACAGCCACATGTTGAGCCAGATGGCGCCCGCCGCGACCATGCTGATGGCAAGCGGCACGAAGATGACGCTCTTGGCGAACGACTCGTATCGGACGCGGTCGACCAGGACCGCAACGAGAAGGCCGATGCCGACCACGAACAGCGTCAGGAAGACAAGCCAAAGGAGGTTGTTCTTCAGGGCCGACAGGGCGTCGTCGTTGCCAAAGAACCAGGCGTAGTTCGCAATCCCCACCCATTCCTTCCCGAACTTGTCCTGAAGGCTGCGAATGATGGTGCCAATCGTCGGGTAAACGAGGAAGAGCCCGAGGAACCCGAGGGCGGGGGCTAGCCAGAGCCATGGCCGCACAGTTGGCTTCAGGCGTTCGGGGAAAAGGCGCAGCACCTGCTCGGTGCCCCAGATGTAACCCACCAGGACGCCGGGCACGCCGATCACCACGATGACGGCCGTGAGCAGCTTTTCGGTCATGCGCCCACCTCTATTCGTCCGGGTGAAGGAATGGCAGGGACGTGGCTCGGCGCCACGCCCCAACCACTGCGAGGGCTAGCCCCTGCTAGGCCGCATAGGCGTCGTCAGCGACCTTCTGCAGTGCGCTCAGCGCCGCGTCGATCGTCTCCTTTCCGCTCGTCAGGGTCACCATGTGAGACCAGAAAGCTGCGTTCATGTCGGTTGGCATCTGGTCGGATGCGTCGAAGACCTCGGTAGCGTTCTTGTTAGCCGAGAGCGCCCCGCCGATCTTGACCCAGATGTCCTGAGCCGGTGCCGTCACCAGGTAGGCCATGAGGGACTTGGCGGCGGCCGTGTCGTGGAACATCCCGAACAGGTCACCGGCTCCCTCGACGGCCGTCGCGTACTTGGTGTCGAAGGTGGGGAACGGGAAGGCGTTGTAGTCGGTCCCGGCCTTCTCATTGGGGAACTTCCCGAGGCCGGTAATAAAGCTCGCCTGGTGGAAGAGCTCGCATCCGGGCGGGCTGGTGAAGAGCGGGTCGCCGGCGACCTGGAAGTTCGCCGCGACCGCGTTGGTGCCGCCACCGAACGTATTGGCAACCACGTCGTCCATGAAGGTCGTGAACGCCTTCTTGATGGCTGGATCGGTCCACTTGACTTTTCCGGCCCACCAGTCGTTATAGACGTCAGGGCCGGCCTGGTGGAGGAGGATCTCCTCGATCCAGTCAGTGGCTGGCCAGCCGGACGCCGCGCCGGACTCAATGCCGAGGCACCAGAGCGCCTTGGCGCTTCCCTGGTTGGCCTTGGCCTGCGACATGAGGTCATCGAAGGAACCAGGAGGGCTGGCGCTGTAGTCGTGCAGTGTTGGGTTGTACCAGATCAGGCCCTTGACCGACGCCTTGATGAAGACCCCATAGGTCTTCTCCTGGACCTTGCCGAGGTCGACGAGGGCAGCTGACGTTTCGCTGCTGTAGGTCGCAACGTCCAGCACGTTGTCGAGCGGCTTTAGGGCCCCAGCTTGGACGTACTCCTGCATCTGCGCGGGGCCGGGAAGTCCGGCGAGGTCGGGGAGGACGCCGGTCGGAATGCCGGCGGCAAGGATGTCATTGATCGCCCGCGTTCCCTGGTACTTGACGGTGGCTCCGGTCTGGTCCTCCCATGGCTTCACCATGGCCCGGAACGCCGTCTCTTCGGCATCCGTCCAGGTGCCGATCACGGATACCTCCTTGCCGCTGATGTCCGCCGACGCGCCCGGTGACCCTCCGGCTGACCCGGAGGGGGAGGCCGAGGTGCACGCCGCGAGCATGAGGCCGAGCGCCATCAGGATCGGAAATGGTCGCTTCAGAGTGCGCAAGGGTTTCTCCTTTCACCAGCGGTCACGGCCGCGTCGAGGCAAGGCGGCGGCCAGACGGCCCGCACGCTCGGGCGCTGTCGCCCGTAGTCCGGATCCCTGTGATCGTCGAGGGTGACCGTCGCCGAAAGTTCCTCCTGCTGCTGGAGGGGGCACGTACCACCGAGTCGGCCCTGCGCCGGACTCTGATCGTTAAGGATCGCATCATAAACCAGGCGGCCTATCATCGATAGACATCGTCTATCTGAGGAACCCTGGATGAGCACCAGAAGCATCGGCCTGTCCGATGAGCTGCACGCCTATCTGCTGAAGGTCGGCGTTCGGGAGCCGATGATCCTGAGCCAGCTTCGCGAGGAGACCGCAGCACTGCCGGAAAGCCGCATGCAGATCTCCCCAGAGCAGGGCGCCTTCATGGCGCTGCTGGTCGGGCTGATGAGTGCGAGGAGCTACCTGGAGGTCGGGACCTTCACCGGCTACAGCTCGCTGGCCGTGGCAATGGCCATGCCCGCTGACGGTCGGCTCACCTGCTGCGACATCTCCCGCGAATGGACCGATGTCGCCCGCCGCTACTGGACCGAGGCTGGCGTCGCCGAACGGGTCGACCTGCGGATCGCCCCCGCGATCGACTCGCTTGACGCGCTGCTGGCCGAGGGAGCGGGTGGCAGCTACGACTTCGCATTCCTCGACGCCGACAAGCCGACCTATCCCGCCTATTACGAGCGGATCCTGGAGCTGCTGCGACCGGGCGGGCTGCTCGCCATCGACAACGTCCTGTGGAGCGGGCGCGTGGCCGATCCCGCGGTCGACGACGAGGACACGATGACGCTTCGGTCGTTGAACGAGCAGATCGTCGGCGACGACCGCGTGCAGCTGGCCATGGTGCCAATCGGCGATGGGTTGAGCCTGGTCCGCAAGCTGGGCACCTAGCGGCCTTTCCGACGATGCGCTTCCAGATGCTGCCGCGCGAGACGTGGCCTGACTTCCTGGACCTGCCGTGGGACGAGCCGCTGGCGAAGTGGCGCTCGTCGCGAATCGTGGAAGTGGCGCGCGGGATCAGCCGTCACGTCGTGCGCTTCGTTGACTACGACGGGATCCTCTACGCGCTCAAGGAGCTGCCGGCCCGGCTTGCCGAGCGCGAGTACCGGCTGCTGCGTGAGCTGGCGGCAGCATCGGTGCCGGTGGTAGAGGTGGTCGGGGTCGTCAGCGAACGCGGGATACCAACCGCAGGGTTTCCGGCCGAAGAAGGCACGCCGAGCAATGCGAACGGCGATCAGCTGGGGGCCGTCCTGATCACCCGGCACCTGGAGTTCAGCCTCCCCTACCGGACGCTCTTCACCGTGCGCGGCATCGGCGACCTGCACACCCGGTTGCTCGACGCACTGGTGGAGCTGCTCGTCCGGCTCCACCTGGCCGGGTTCTTCTGGGGCGACTGCTCGCTCTCCAACACGCTTTTCCGCCGCGACGCCGGTGCCCTGGCCGCGTACCTGGTCGACGCTGAGACCGGGGAGCTGCATCCATCGCTCTCGGATGGGCAGCGCGCCTTCGACCTGGCGATCGCAGAGGAGAATGTGGCCGGCGAGCTGCTCGACGTGATGGCCGCTCTGGCCGAGGACGCCGAGCCGAGCGATGCCCGCATCGAAGACCCCTTGGCCGTGGCCGCCCAGCTGCGGCCGTCCTACGAGGCACTCTGGTCGGAGCTGACTCGGGACGAGATCTTCGCACCGAATGAGCGCTTCCGGATCGACGCCCGGCTGCGGCGGCTCAACGAGCTCGGCTTCGATGCCGAGGAGTTCGAGCTGCTCACCGTGAAGGGCGGCTATCGCCTCCGCCTGCCGACGCAGGTCGTGGAGGCGGGGCATCACCGCCGACGACTGCTGATGCTGACCGGACTCGATGTCGGGGAGAACCAGGCACGCCGCCTGCTCAACGACCTCGACCGCTTCCGTGCCGAGCTGCGCCAGAAGGAGGGCCGCAGCCTGCCCGATGCGGTGGTCGGCTACAAGTGGCGAGCCGAGGTCTTCGAGCCCGCGGTGGCGGCAGTCCCCGCCGAGCTGGCTGCCAAGCGCGAGCCGGCCGAGCTCTTCCACGAGCTGCTCGACCACCGCTGGTACCGCTCCGAGGCGGCCGGGCATGACGTCGGGATGGCTGATGCCGTGGCCAGCTTCCTCGAGCAGGTGCTCCGGTCAGTCCCGGACGAACGGGCGCCGATCGCTTCTCCTCCCACTTGACAGGTCCGTGCCCCGCTGCCACTATATAACCAGATGGTTATGGAAGCGAACGTCCCGACCGGCGCGGACCTCGATGCGATCTTCGGCGCCCTCGCCGACCCGACGCGTCGCGCGATCCTCGCGCGGTTGGCCGGTGGCGACGCGAGGGTCGCCGACCTGGTCGCTCCCTTCCACGTGTCCCAGCCGGCCATCTCGCGCCACCTCAAGGTGCTGGAGGCCGCGGGCCTCATCTCCCGCAGCCGCCGGGCCACCGCCCGGCTCAGCCATCTCGAACCCGAGCCGCTGCGCGACGCGACCGAGTGGCTGGCGAAGTACCAGGCGTTCTGGGACGAGCGCTACCACCAGCTCGACGAGCTCCTTGCATCCCTGCAGGGCGAGCCCGCCGACAACGAACCGACGCACAGGCAAGGAAGGAACGATGGGTAAGACTCAGATCAGCGCCCCGGCGGGCGTGCCGTTCATCGACATCGAGCGCGAGTTCAAGGCGCCGCCTGACCTCCTCTATCGCGCCTACTCGGAGCCGGACCTCGTCAAGCAGTGGCTGGGGCCGCGCAAGTACGAGATGGTGATCGAGAAGTGGGACCTGCGCGACGGCGGCTCGTACCGCTACATCCACCGCGACGACGCCGGCAACGCCTTCGGATTCCACGGCGTCTTCCACAGCACCGCGCCGGACAACATGGTCCAGACCTTCGAGTTCGAGGGCATGCCCGGTCACGTATCCCTCGACAAGCTCAGCTTCGAGGAGCTGGGCGATGGGCGGACCCTGGTCCGCACCCGCTCGGTCTTCCAGAGCGTCGAGGACCGCGACGGGATGGTCCAGGCCGGCATGGCCGATGGGGTCAACGAGGGCTTCGATCGGCTCGAGGAGCTGCTCGAGCGGATGGCGGTCCCCGCCTAAAGAGGAAGGGCGCGACTAGGAGCTCGGCAGGCCGAGCTCCGCGCTCACCGACTCGCGCAGGGTGGCCAGCGGCAGTGCGCCGTGATCGAGGACCGCGTCATGGAAGGCGCGCACGTCGAAGGCGGCACCCAGCGCCGCCTCCGCGTCGCGTCGCAGGCGCCAGATCTCGAGCTGGCCGACCTTGTAGGCCAGCGCCTGGCCGGGCCAGCCGATGTATCGGTCCACCTCGTTCTCGATGTTGTTGACGCCAAGCGCGGTGTGCGCCGTCATGAACTCGATCGCCTGGTCACGCGACCAGGCCAGGGCATGCATTCCCGTGTCGACCACCAGCCGGCAGGCGCGCCAGGCGTCGTAGGAGAGCATGCCGATCCGGTCCAGGTCGCCTGAGTAGAGGCCCATCTCGTCGGCCAGCCGTTCGGCGTAGAGGCCCCAACCCTCGACGAATGCGGTGAACTCCGAGTGGCGTCGGAACGCCGGCAGCCCTGTGAGCTCCTGGCTGATCGCGACCTGCAGGTGGTGTCCCGGCACCGCCTCGTGGAAGGCCAGCGCCTCCGCCTCGTAGCGCGGGCGGGTCTCCGGGGCGTAGGTGTTGACGTAGTAGCGGCCCGGGCGGCTGCCATCCTGCGCAGGCTCGCGGTAGTAGGCGATCGTCGTGTGGCGCTCCTCGTGGGGGAGCATGGGAACCACCTCGCAGGCGGTGCGCGGCAGCCGCCCGAACCAGCTCGGGATTGCCTCGTTGGCGGCGGCCAGTGAGCGCTCGGCGACCCCCACGATCTCCTTGCCGTTCTCGAAATGGACCGATCTGTCCCCGCGCAGCGCGGCGAGCGTCTCGGCCAGCGACTCGGTGTCCAGGACCCGCGCCCCGAGCGCCGCCAGCTCCGTGTCGATGCGGGCCACCTCCACCCGCCCCACGCCATGGAGCTCCTCGGGGGTGTGATCGGTGGTGGTGTGTGCTCGGGCCAGGGACCGATACGTCTCGAGCCCACCGGGCAGGTGGCCGATGCCGACGTGCTCCGCGTCGCGGCTCACGGGGAGCACCTCATCGGCCAGGAAGGTGCGGTAGCCCGCAAAGGCCGATCGGACCTGGTAGCGGACCGCGTTCTCCAGGGCGCTGGCGAAGCTCTGCCATTCCGCATCCGGCCAGCCGTCGGGCTGCCGCTCCAGTGGTGAGAGGAGCGTCCATGACTCAATCGGGGCCGAGAGCCGCTCGTCGAGCTGGTCGAGAACTCGCCTCACCGAGCCCGCCACGGGCACGCGGCCGTTCCCCATCCCCTCGCGCAGGTTGGCGATCAGATCGTCGAGCCAGGGACCCATTGCCCGCCAGCGGGCCAGCATCGCCTCGCCGTCGGGGGGATCGTCGAGCGGCTGGAAGCCGGGGATGTTCATGAACGAGTTCTGCGGCCCGTTCATGGCATCGACCGTGTAGGTCGTCGGCTCGGCGGCAAGGAAGGCGATCTTTCCATCGATGGCGCTCAGCAGGGCCGAGCCGGTGAGCCGTGCCTCCGCGTCGCCGGGGTCCGAACGAAAGGCATCGACCCGCTCGCGCAGGCCCTCGAAGCGGCGCGTGACATAGTGGCGCCCGGCGGGAGTGATGTCAGGCAGCCGGTCGTTGTAGCGGCGATCCCCGACGGCAGTGCCCTGCACCGGATCGTCGATCAGCGAGGCGTCCCAGTACGCCTCGGCCAGCTCGCCGAGCGTGGAGACCGAGCTGCCCCCCGCCTCCTCCATCGGCTCCTGGCGACCTCAGGCCTTGGCCATCACCGCGCGCTCGGCCAGCGCGATCGGCAGGGTACCTGCCCCGGTCAGCCCGTCGTGGAAGTCGCGCATGGCATCGACGTCGGTGATCGAGGCGCCGCGTGCCGAGAGGAATCGGTCTCGGATGCGCAGGATCTCCAGGCAGCCGGTCAGGTACGAGCTGGCCTGCGTCGGCCAGCTGCAGTAGCGGGTCACCTCGGCGATGGCCGTCGGCTCGGTCATCGAGGAGTGCTCGAGCATGAAGCTCACCGCCTCCTCGTGGGTCATCTCGCCCATGTGCAGGCTGGTGTCGACCACGATCCGGGCGGCCCGGAAGAGGGTCGCCTCGTACTGGAAGAGGACGTGGCGCAGGTCGTCGTAGAACCCGGCCTCGCGCATCATCCGCTCGGCGTAGAGCGCCCATCCCTCGGCGAAGTAGCTGGTGCCGAAGACCTGGCGGACCGGCGACGGGTTCAGCTTGGCCATCACCAGGTGCCAGTGGTGTCCGGGGTAGGCCTCGTGCACCGCCGTCGACGGGATGCTCGGGTAGGAGTTCGACTCGAGCCGCTTGGCGATCTCGTCCTCGCTGGCGCCCTCTGGCGGGAAGGGGACGAAGAAGTGGCCGCGCATCGACTTCGAGAAGGGAGGAGGCTCCTGGTAGGAGGCGACCGCCAGCACCGGCCGTTGGAACGGCGGCGATGGCTCGACGCTGCACTCCTCGTCCGGCGGGAAGCTCACCAGGCCGCGCTCGTGGAGGAAGGCCCGGGCCCGTGCGGTCCACTCCTCGTACCCGACCCGCATCGCCTCGGGCGTCTGCGGCCGATCCTTGTTGAGGTCGAGCAAGACCTTGTGCCAGTCGTCGTGCCCGGCAAGCTGCAGTGCGCCGGCCTTGAGGTCGGCGACCAGCTGCACGATCTCGCCACGGGCGCGCTCGCGAAGGGCGCGGGCGTCGACCGAGAGCATCTCCGCGTCGCGCAGGATCGCGTTGTAGCGCTCCTCGCCGAAGGCCCAGTCACCCGTGGCCCGCGGCTCGAGGTCGGCCAGGAAATCGGCGTATGACTCCAGCGCGGTGGCTGCGGCGGCTCCGGCTTCAGTGAGCGGGGGCCGGTTCTCCAGCGCAACCTGCTCCGGCAGCAGGTCGCGGGTGTAGCGCGCACCCGCCCGCGCCTCGCGAATCGCGCGCTTGAGGAGGAGGGCAGGGACCAGCTCGGGTCGCAGATTGGCGCGTCCCGCATCCAGGCTCGCGGGAATCCCTTCCAGTCTTGAGACTGCTGCACGGACCAGCTCGGCCTCAGGTCGGAGCCGATGCAGGAAGAGGATGAAGACCCCTTCGAGGCCAGGGTTCAGATAGGTATCCGGGTGCCGCCGCCAGACCTCCCACTCGTCGAAGATCGCCTCATCTCGCAGGCTGGCCAGGATCAGGTCCCGGTCGATCGTGTCGTCGAAGGAGAGCGAATCGCTCCCGAGGGAGGAGAAGCGCTCGAACCAGGCGGCCGATGCGGCCCGCCTTCGTTCGAAGCCCTCGGCGGTCACGTCATCGAGCAGGGCGTCGTAATCGGTCAACCCCAGGGTGCTGGATTGGACCGGGTGCTCAGCGTGGTGCTCGCCGAGGAACTCGTCCACGAGGTCGGAGAAGGCAGACAAGGCGGCACTCCCCAAAATCAGTATCTGGCGACAGGTCGCCGCCCGCTGGTACGGGCGGCGCACCGCGGAAGGGTAGCGGACCGCTGGCCCGCCGTCACGGCCCGATTTCCTCGACTATCCTTGCGCGCGCATGGGCGCCACAGAGACCGTCGACCTGTTCATGGAGCTGATCAACGACGACCACCGCGAGCAGGCGGTCGCCCTCTTCGCCGAGCATGCGGTGCTCGGGGTCTCGGTCCCCGGCTCCGATGAGCGGACGAACCTGCGCGGCCGTGACAAGGTCGGGGGCTGGTTCGTGCGTGCCGGAGACGGGTTCCGGATGTACGCCAACGATGGCCGCAGCATGGGCGCCAGCTACATCGCCGACGTGACCGTAATGCGCCCCGGGGCTCAGTCGATGCACGTCGAGGCTAACTTCCGCGTGGAGAACGGCGAGATCGTGAGCCTCTTCCTGCAACCGATCTAACCACGTAGAGCCGCTCTAGCCGTGGCCGTGGCCGCGGTCCTTGCCCTTCCCGCGCGGGGACTGTGAGGGGCTGCCGCAGGCATCGATCAGCGAGGCGACCTGGTCCGTGGCCTCCTCCTGGTCGAAGCCCTGCAGCGATGCCTGGTCGAGCGTCCCGCCACAGGCGGCCGCGTAGTCGGCGGCCAGCTGCGACATCCAGGCGGGAACCGATGAGGAGCTCTGGGGCGTATCGCCACTGGCCGGTGAGCCGGAGCCGATGACGACGATGACCAGCAGGGCGGCAAGCAACACGCCGGCGATGCCAATGCCGAGCCGGCGGAAGCGTCGGCCAAGGCGCGCAGGCGCGGGCGCGGACGCGGGTGTTGGGCGGACTGGCGGCTGCGCCTCGACCGGGGGCGGCGCCACGACCGGAATGGCCTGGGTCACCGCGTCCTGCAGGTCGTGATCATCGGCCATGGCAGCTGCAGCCGCGGCAGCTGCGGCAGCATCAGCCCCGATCGCCGGCGTCGGCTGTGTCACCCCGCCAGCCAGCTCCTCAGGGCCTCGGCCACCGCCC
>VBJX01000017.1:0-402 GCA_005879775.1 Chloroflexota bacterium | reverse complement strand
AGAGGCAGGCACGCGTGACCTGGGCGAGGGCAGGATCGACGGCGGGCAGCGGGGGAGGTCCGGCAGCCTGTGCCTGGGCCAGGGCGAGTGGTGACGTGGCGTCGAACGGGGGGTGACCGCTGAGCATCTCGAAGAGCACCGCCCCGAGCCCGTACAGGTCGCTGCGCGGCCCGACCTCGCCGCCGTGAAGCTGCTCGGGGGAGATGTAGCGCATGGTGCCGACCACCATCCCGGTGACGGTCAGCCGCTCGGCGGCGGGGGCAAGGCTGTGCGCGATGCCGAAATCGGCGAGGCGGGCGCGTCCGTCGCTGTCGATCAGGATGTTCGACGGCTTGACGTCACGATGCACGATCCCCTGCTTGTGGGCGAAGAAGAGCGCCTCCGCCACGTCGGCGCCGATGC
>VBJX01000016.1:8312-16960 GCA_005879775.1 Chloroflexota bacterium | reverse complement strand
GAGGACGGCAACGACGCCGCCTACCTGCACGAGCTCGGGTACGACCCGACCATCCCGCCGGAGGTGCCGCTGGAGAAGCGCACCGGGCGCCTCGTCGAGCAGTCGGTCGACGCCCGCAAGCGCCTCACCGAGGCGAACCTGCGCCTGGTGGTCAGCATCGCCAAGAAGTACATCGGTCGCGGCATGAGCTTCCTGGACCTGATCCAGGAGGGGAATATCGGCCTCATCCGCGCGGTCGAGAAGTTCGACTACGAGAAGGGCTACAAGTTCAGCACCTACGCCACCTGGTGGATCCGGCAGGCGATCACGCGGGCGATCGCCGACCAGGCCCGCACGATTCGGATCCCGGTCCACATGGTGGAGACGATCAATCGCCTGATCCGGGTCAGCCGCACCCTCCTCCAGGAGCTTGGCCGCGAGCCGACGGTCGAGGAGATCGCGCGGCGCATGAGCCGCGACGAGATCATCCGCGAGCTGCGCGACAAGCTGCAGCGTGAACCGACCGAGTCGGAGGTCGACGAGCGCGAGTCGGCGGGGCCGCAGACGGTCTCGCCGGAGAAGGTGCGCGAGATCATGAAGGTGAGCCAGGAGCCGGTCAGCCTGGAGACCCCCATCGGCGAGGAGGAGGACAGCCACCTCGGCGACTTCATCCCCGACCTGGCGTCGGTGGCGCCGGCGGATGCCGCCAGCCATCAGCTCCTCAAGGAGCAGGTCGAGGGTGTCCTCGACAGCCTGACCCCTCGCGAGCGGCGCGTCCTGCAGCTCCGCTTCGGCCTCGAGGATGGGCGCAGCCGGACCCTCGAGGAGGTGGGCCGCGACTTCAACGTGACCCGCGAGCGGATCCGTCAGATCGAGGCCAAGGCGCTGCGCAAGCTCCGCCACCCGAGCCGATCGCGCAAGCTGAAGGACTACCTGGAGTAGCCCACCTCTCAGTCGAAGGCCGCCACCCGGGTGGCGGCTTTTTCATGCCGCCGCTGATGCATCGGCCGCCTCCGCCCGTACCTCGACCAGATCGAGCCAACGCGGAGTCCCAGGGCCGCGGCAGATGACTCGCTCACACCGGACAGAGGAGAGTCTCCATGCGCGCCCTTGCCCTGCGGTCTGCTGCCGCACCCATCCTGGTTCTGCTCGCCGCCCTGGCCCTGGTGGTCGGCTCGGCGGCACTTCGGGTCGGCGCCGCCGACCATCTCGACGCCCCGACCGTCCGCAGCGACGGCCGGATCGACATCAACGACGTCTACGTCTTCCAGAGCGGCCTCAACCAGACCGGGTCGCAGACGGTCCTGGCCATGACCATCGACCCGGCGGCCGGGCTGCTCTCGCCGACCAGCTTCCGCCCGGGTGCGGTCTACCAGTTCAACATCAGCACCAACGGCGACACGATTCCGGAGATCGCCTACCGAATCAAGTTCGGTGGCGTCCGCCCCAACGGCACCCAGACCATGAACGTGCTGCGCGCCAACGGCGCCGGCAACCCGGTTGCCGGGGCAGGCGGCGCCTCGGTCGGCAACGGTTCCTCGTACCAGACCATCAGCCTCGCTGGCGGTGGGATGGCGTGGGCCGGCCTGCGCGACGACCCGTTCTTCTTCGACCTCGATGCCTTCAAGCACTTCAAGGCGGTCCTTCTGGCTGACCCGCACACGCTCGGAGGCCTTGACGGGCTGGTGAATTGCCTCCGCACCAATCCGGGGCCGACCGATTTCTTCGTCGGCCTGAACGGGATGGCGATCGTCCTGCAGCTGCCGGACTCCGCGGTTGGTGGCGGGACGATCAAGGTCTGGGCCAGCGTTCGCATCGACGAGAACGGGCAGCTCACCCAGGTCGAGCGGATGGGGCTGCCAGGGATCAACACCATCTTCAACCACAACGACGCGACGAAGGAGGCCTACAACCGGGCCAACCCGAAGTTCGACGTCGCCAACGAGACCGATGACGTGGCGGGGGTGGTCTCGCTGATCACCGGCCTGGCCGGCACTGCCGCGCCGTATACCCCGGCTGCCTACGGGGCACTCATCGCCTCGTTGCTCCTGCCGGACGTGATCACCTACGACACCAGCACGCCGGCCAACTTCGGCGACCTGAATGGTCGAGCGTTGCCCAATGACGTGATCGACACCGCGCTGACGGTGGTGGCCCATACGCAGCTGAGTGACTGCGTCGCCAACGACAGCACGTTCCTCCCCAGCTTCCCGTACCTCGGCGTCCCGAACTGACCGATACGTCCCAGGGATCGGGGCCAGGCCCCGGTCCCTGGGCACTGCCTGAACAACCCTGACCAGATCGGACCCAGACCGATGACGACTCGCGAATCTCCTGCCCCCCGGCCCAACCACCGATGGCTGCGCCGCGGGGTCCTGATCCTCATCGCCGCCGTGGCCGTTGCCGGCGGCAGTCACCTGGCCGCTCCGTCGAGTCCCGCGGAACTCGCTGGCGCGGCCACGGCCCCCGACATCGCCGCTCCCGGCGCAACGTCCCTCGATGGCGCGACCGGGAGTGGTGCGGCCGGGGGGCTCGTTCCGCCCGCGGAGCGCGTTGCATTCTGGGAGCGACGCGTTTCCGCGGCGGGCAGCAGCCCCAGCTACCTCGACCTCATCTACCTGGCCGATGCCTACCTGGACGAGAGCCGCGCGAGCGGCGATCTCGACGACCTGAAGCGGGCGCAGACCGCACTCGGCGTCGCTGCCGGGGTCACCCCCGATCCGAAGGCCGTTGAGGGCCGGCAGGCGCTCGTTGCCTTCTCGCTCCACGAGTGGCAAGAGGCGCTGCGGATCGCGAACTCACTGCTTGCACAGGATCCCCAGAACCTGGCCGCCCTCGGCGTGTCCGGCGATGCACTCCTCGAGACGGGACAGGTCGACGCCGCTCGGCAGCGCTACGCGACCCTCGAGCAGCTCGTTCCGTCGCCGGCGGTGTGGAGCCGTCTCGGCCGCCTTGCCTTCCTGACCGGCGATCCACAGAGCGCCATCCGGCTCGTTTCGGAGGCAGTGTCCGGGGCGATCGAGGAGGGCTATCCGGATGCCATCGCCTTCTACCGATTCCAGCTCGGCGAGCTCTGCCGTCAGATCGGACAGGTTGACCGAGCCAGCGACAACTACGAGGCCGCGCTGACCGCGCTGCCGGACTACGTCCCGGCCACTGTCGGCCTGGCGCGGACCCGGGAGGCCCAGGGACGCCGCGCGGAGGCGATCACCATCCTGGAGCGCGCGGTGGCCCGCCTGCCGCAGCCCGAGACGGTGGCCATGCTCGGAGACCTCTACTCCCTCGATGGCAACCAGGACAAGGCGGAGCAGGAATACGCCCTGGTCGACGGGATCGCGCAGCTGGCTCGTGCCACCGGATCGGTCTACGACCGCCAGCTGACGATCTTCGACGCCGATCACGATCGGGACCTGCCCGGCGCCGTGGCGCGGGCGCGAGAGGAGCTCGCCGTGCGGGGAGACGTCTACGGGTACGACGCGCTGGCCTGGGCCCTCTACAAGTCGGGCGACATCGCCGGCGCGGCAGCCGCGGCCCGACAGGCGCTCTCACTCGGCACGCCCGATCCGCGGATCGCCTTCCACGCCGGCGTCATTGCCGCCGCCCAGGGAGAAACGGACGCGGCCCGGACCCTGCTGACTCGCGCCGTGGCGGGCTCGAGCATGCTGCTCCCGCTCCAGGTCCCCGTCGCGGAGGCCGCCCTGGCCCAACTGGAGGGAGGGTTGGCAAGGCCATGAGGTTCGCAGTGCGAGGACTCGTGGCAAGCGTGCTGGCTCTCACCGCCGCGGCCGCGCTGAGCGGCACCGCGAGCGCCCATCCCCTCGGCAACTACACCGTCAACCGTGCGGTTGTGGTGCGTGTCGGCATCGCGACCGTCGATGTTCGATACGTCGTGGACATGGCCGAGATCCCCACCTTCAGCGAGCTCCAGCAGATTGATGCCAATCGTGACGGGCAGACCGACCCGGCCGAGCTGGCTCCATACGCCGCGCGAGCCTGCGACACCGACCGCGCCGCGCTCCGGCTGACCATTGCCGGCCACGTCCTTCCCTTGACCGCTGTCTCGAGTCCGGAGCTCAGCTTCCCCGCCGGCGCTGGCGGGCTGCGCACCCTGCGCCTGATGTGCGCCTTCCGAGCATCGCTCTCCGCGTCGGTCGTCACGCGTGCTCTGGCGATCGAGGATCGGACCGATGATGGGCATGTCGGCTGGCGAGAGGTGACGATCGCGGCCGACGCCGGGGTCGCCCTTGAATCGTCGACCGTTCCCGCCATCAGTCGGTCCGCCGAGCTGACCAGGTATCCGCTCGACTCGCTCCAGAGCCCTCCCGACGTGCGGAGCGGGTCGGCGGTGTTCCGTATCACGGCTGGGTCTGGCGGGAATGGCGCTGGCCAGGCCCCGTCAGCGCCGCAGCGTCGCGTGACCGCCGACGATCCGCTCGCATCGCTCGTCGCCGGCGGGACAGGACCAACCTTCGCGATCCTGGCCCTCCTGCTGGCCGTCGGCCTTGGCGCGCTGCATGCCGTCTCACCCGGGCACGGCAAGACGCTGGTGGCGGCCTATCTCATCGGATCGCAGGGCTCGATCCGCCATGCCGCCACGCTGGGCCTCACCGTTGCGGCGACCCACACTGCCGGCGTCTTCGTGCTCGGGGTGGCGACCCTCGCCGCCAGCCAGGTGCTCGTCCCCGAACGGGTCATCGGCTGGCTGTCGATCGCCTCGGGCGTGCTCGTCGTCGTGCTGGGCGCCGGACTGGTGGTGAGGTCGGCGCGGGGCATGGTCGGCAGGCGACACCCGGGCGGCCACGGCGAGACCCATGACCACGGTCACCCCCATCACCACGCGAATGGCCACGACCACCGGCATGATCACGATTCCGACGCTGAGCGGCCGTTGCCTGGCCTGCGCCCGCGGAACGTCGTGGCGCTCGGGCTGGCTGGCGGGATGGTTCCCAGCGGCTCCGCGCTGATCGTCCTGCTGGTTGCGATCACCACCAACCGACTGCTGTTCGGTGCCATCCTGATCCTCGGCTTCGGGATCGGGATGGCCCTGGTGCTCGGCGGCCTGGCGGTGGCCACCACCCTCGCGCGGAGCGCGCTCGCCAGGACCTCCGGACTCTCCACCCGGCCGCTGGTGCGCCGATTCGCGGGGGCCATTCCGCTCGTCTCCGGGCTCGCCGTGCTTGGGGCCGGGTTGGCCGTCACGCTGGAGGCGATCGCGCGCTTCGCCTGAGCGGAGGAGCCTGTTTTTGACCGTCCCCGAGCGTGGCGGCTATCATCGGGCTCGTCCGACAGACCCCGCCAAGCGGGGCCCGGCACCCGTTCCGGCGTAGCTCAGTGGTAGAGCGGGCGGCTGTTAACCGCTTGGTCGTAGGTTCGAATCCTACCGCCGGAGCCAGCCTAACCGGCTCAGCCCGGCGGCCAAGGAACCGTCCGACGCCGCGGGGCGGCGTAGCGTCCGACACGCGCCTCCCCCGGTCCAAAGAGGAGGCCGATGCCGTGACGAGATCCCACGCGCAGCCCAGGCTGGCGATGATCGCGACCTATCCGCCGCGGCGCTGTGGGATCGCTACCTTCACGCACGACCTGCGCAGCGGGCTGGTGGCGGCGGCCGGCGAGCACCCGGCAGGCTGGCCGCGGGTTGCGGCGCTCGATCACGGCCGCGGCGACCCTCGTGCCTATCCGCCGGAGGTGACCCTGCGGCTGCCCCGTGACCGAGAAGCGTACCGACAGGCTGGCCAGACACTGGCGTCAATGGGCGCCGAGGTGGTCTCGCTGCAACACGAGTACGGCATCTACGGCGGCCCCTCCGGTCGTGGGGTGCTCGACCTGGTCGCGGGGCTCCCGATTCCAACCGTCACCACGCTCCATACAGTCCTCGAGCACCCGCACCCGCTGCAGCGCTCGATCCTGGCCGACCTGGTGGAACGATCAGCGCGCGTGGTGGTCATGAGCGAGGCGGCCCGTGGTCGCCTGCGCACCATCTATGCGGTCGACGACGCCAAGGTGGCGGTCGTGCCACACGGCGTGCCGCGCATCCCGCGGGCGGAGCCGAGCGAGGCGCGGAGACGGCTGGGGCTCCCGGACGAGACCACGATCCTCTCGTTCGGACTGCTGGGGCCGGCAAAACGGCTGGAGCTCGTGATCGAGGCGCTGGCTGCGATCGGGAGCGAGGCGCCGCCCGCACGGTTCGTGATCCTGGGCGCGACACATCCAGAGGTCCGTCGGCGCCATGGCGAGCAGTACCGCCGCGCGCTCATTGACCAGATCGCGCGCCTGGGCCTGCAGGATCACGTGACCTTCGTGGACCGCTTCGTCGAGTCCGACGAGCTGGTCGCCTGGCTGCAGGCCTGCGACATCTTCGTCACACCCTACGGAAACGCGGAGCAGGCGTCCTCCGGGACACTCTCCCTGGCCGCAGCCGCAGGGCGTGCCTGCATCTCCACGCCGTACGAGCACGCCACCGAGCTGCTTGGCGACGGGCGCGGCGCCCTGGTCCCCTTCAACGACGTCACCGCGCTCGCGGCGGGGCTCCAGGAGCTGCTCACTGATCCAGAGCTTCGGGCTGAGCTCGGCGCTCGGGCTCGCGAGCACGCCGAATCGATGGCGTGGCCGATGGTGGCGAACCAGTACGCGGCGCTCTTCGCCGAGGCCGCGGGCCGGGTTCCCTCGCCGCCGCCGGTTGTCGAGCGGCTGCCTGAGCGCGCGGACTACCGGCTTCGAGCCCCGCTCGCGGGAGTCGTTCGTACCCACCTCGACCGCCTGGACAACGGACTCGGTGTCATGCAGCACGCCGTCGGCCTGGCCCCTGATCCCCGACACGGGGTCTGCACCGACGACGTCGCGCGTGCGCTGACCGTGAACCTGCTCCACGCGCGGGAGCTGCCCGGTCCGGTCGTCGGTGCTGCCATTGGTCGGTCGCTTATCTTCCTGAAAGCCGCCTACAACCCGGAATCCGGCCGCTTCCGCAACTTCCGCTCTGCCGACGGCACCTGGCAGGAGGCGATCGGGTCCGAGGACAGCCATGGCCGGGCGCTGCAGGCGCTCGGTGGCCTCCTTGCCGAGACGCGTGACGCCGGCATGCTCGGTGCCGCACGCTCGCTCTTCGAAGCCGCGCTCCCGGCGGCGCTCACCTTCGAGCACCTCCGACCGCCGTGCTACACGTTGCTCGGCTGCAGCGCGGCCCTGGGCAGGATGAGGCTCCCGGGATTAGAACCAGCCATCGAGCAGATCGGCTCGAGCCTGCACAACGCGATGGCCCAGGCCGACGCTGCCTGGCCGTGGCCCGAGCGGGTCGTCACCTACGACAATGGGGTGCTGCCGCAGGCCCTCATCGCCGCCGGTCGGGCGCTCCATCGGCCCGACTGGGTGGCGCTCGGCGTCGACCGCCTCGACTGGCTGCTGAACGCACAGACCGCACAGACCGGACCGACAGGCCACCTCTCTCCGATCGGCAATCGCGGCTGGTGGCCCCAGGGCGGCTCGGCCGCCAGGCTGGACCAACAGCCGATCGAGGCAGCCTCCCTGCTTGAGGCGGCGCGTGGCGCCCTGCAGGCGACCGGCGAGGCCCGTTTCGCGTCAGACATGGAGCGGGCCTACGCGTGGTTCCTCGGCTCGAACGACCTCGGGCTGCAGCTCGCGGAGCCTCTGATCGGCGCCTGCCACGATGGCCTGGGTCCGGACGGTGTCAACCCGAACTGCGGCGCCGAGTCGACGCTCGGCTGGTTGCTGGCTGCTGAACGCATTCGCGATCTGCGCAGGTCGACCAGGAACGCATCGCGGTCAGGGGTGCGCACGCCTGCCAGCCTGGCCGCAGCTAGCCTCCGCTGACGCTCCGCCGTTCGGGAGCCGGAGACTCGCGCAGGTAGGCGAGCACCTCGGAAAGACTTGCGGTGGCCAGGCCGACAGTGCTGTCGGCGGCGCCGTAGTAGATGCGAAGCTGGTCGCCCCCCTCGTCGAGCACCCACCCACAGGGGAAAACCACCCCACCCACGTCCCCCTCGCGCTCGTACGCCTCACGCGGTCCCATCACCCACTCGTCGCTGCGTCGCAGCACCACGCGGGGATCCTCCAGGTCCAGGAGGGCAAGGCCGACGCGATAGAGCCCACCGGCCGCGGTCTGGTGCACGCCGTGGTACATGACCAGCCACCCGTCGACCGTTTCCAGCGGGGGAGGGCCGAGTCCCACCTTGCGGGCGTCCCACCACGAGCCTTCGCGAGCCTCGAGCAGCAGCGTGAGCTCGCCCCAGTGACGAAGATCCGGCGAGTAGGAGATCCAGATGCTGGCCTTGCCGCGCAGCGGGGTCGGGCGGTGGATGATCGCCCAGCGGCCGTCAAAACGGCGTGGGAAGAGGGCAGCGTCCTTGTCCTCCGGTGGGAGCACGGCGCCCAGGCGATGGAAGGTCCGGAAGTCATCGGTCAGCGCCAGGGAGACGAGCGGGCCGGTCTGGCTGTAGGCCGTGTAGGCGACGGCCCAGGCGTGCTCCTCCTCGAGCCAGGTCAGGCGCGGGTCCTCGATTCCCCACAGCTCTTCTGGATGGCGATCGGGCGCCGCTCTGAGGCTGGGCTCCGCATCGATCCGCCAGTCGTCGATCCCATTCGCGCTGCGCGCCACGGTCAGGTGGCTGATCCCGCGCAGGTCCTCGACTCGCAAGAGCAGGACCGTCTGGCCGTCG
>VBJX01000016.1:0-8267 GCA_005879775.1 Chloroflexota bacterium | reverse complement strand
ATCGGGTTGCGCGGATGTCGTCGGAACAGGGATCCGCCGGCAATCATCGCGGGCGAGTCTAGCGGCATTGGACGGCCGTCGTCCCGGGAACCCGGAAGCCTCATCATGCGTCCCACGGCCATGAGACGACGATTCCGCCTGGCCCCGGGCGCCGTCGCGATCCTTGGGGTCTTCCTGCTCTCCTGCACCCGTGCAGGCGGCGGAGCAGTGACCAGCCCCGATGCAGCGGCTCGCCTGGCGCTCCAACAGGATGAGCGCTTTGCCGGGATCACGGCCCGCGACGAGAGCCTGATCGGGCAGGCGGCCTGGTACGACGTCGCCGAGATCGGTGATGGATGGGACGTGCTGATCCGGATCGGCTGGGGCGATTGCCCCGCGGGCTGCATCCATGAGCATCGTTGGACGTACCACGTGACACGCGCCGGCGCAGTCGCCCTGGTGCGCGAGACAGGAGATCCGATACCGGACAAGAGCGATGTCTCAGGAGTGGTGACCGCCGGACCCACCTGCCCGGTGGAGAGGTATCCGCCGGATCCCAACTGCGCGGAACGTCCGGTGGCCGGCGCCGAGCTGGTCATCGTGGACTCCGACGGGAATGGGGTGGCCCGTGCCACCTCGGGGGAGGACGGCACCTTCACGATCCGGCTGGCACCGGGCTCCTACCGCCTGGTGCCGCAGCCGGTCGAGGGTCTGATGGGCACGGCTCAGCCGGTCGACTTCATGGTCGAGGCCGGCCAGCCCGTCACCGATCTGCAGATCAGCTATGACACCGGCATCCGCTGAAGCGCGGCGCCGGGGGCAACTAACAAAGCGGCCGATTGGCCGTTAGGAGAGGTGAGCCGGGTACCTGTGTTGGTGGGGTGACCCGCCAGGGCAGCCACAGTTGCCCGGCATCATCGTGCGCGGGGAAATGGGCTCAGTCCCGTTTGGGCTCGTACTCAGGGTCGACCGGCGCCGTGGGACCCACGTTGTCGACGGTGGGAAGCAGCACCCAGCCCATCACGGCCATGGCACCGCCCCAGATCAGCAGCAGCACCGAGCCGGAAGGCTCGTGCCCGCTGAGGAAGTAGTAGGCGATCGCCACGGCCACGATGCCGATCGGCAGGATCCAGAAGCGCCGCCTCTTCACGGCCCGATCATAGCGGACCCCGAATCGCCGCCGCGACCCCGCGGTCCAGCCCGAGAACCTCGGTAAATCTATGTTTTCAGGCGATCCAGCCGCAGTCGGTCCGCGCCACCGTGCGCTCTTCCGCGGGCCGCAGCCCGGTGAGGGGATCGTTGCCACGGACCAGGGGGCGAGCATGCAGGATCTCGTCGCGTTCGCTGAGCGTCCCCCTACGCACGGACGGATCGGTGACCGGCGAGCTCGCCTGGCCCAGGTCGGGGAGCGGGGGCTGGAGGACCGGCGCCGCACGTCCCGCCAGCGCCGGGCGTGCGGTGACCACTGAGCCATCGGGATAGGCGAGCCACAGGCCCCGAAGGCGGGCGACGAAGTGTTCGGGCATGCCGGGCACCAGCATGTCGACCTGGCCCCGCCGGCTGCGCCGGTACCCACGCGGACGCTCGTCCGCCTGAACGCGGTCCACGAAGGCCCGCTCGAGGAGCTCGCGGACGGCGACCGCGATCGTCTCAGGAGCAGCGACGGTTGCGCGGCCACCCTGGAACGTGGCTGTCCCGACGACCGTGGGATCGGCGTCCTCACGCTCTCTGCGGAGCAGCTCGTAGACGATCGTGTCCTCGGTTCTCGGGTCCGCGGCGCGGTCGATCACGGCCGCAGGATAGCCGATGGACCGGCCCGAAATGGGGTCCCGGCGCATCGGCATTGACCGCCCGCTGGCTAGAATTGCATTGGCCATCCAAGTGCGGAGGAGCGGTGAGCGCCACCATCGATCGCGAGTATCGGACCATGGTCGAGGCTCAGTCGGACGAGCAGATTGACGATTGGGCGGCAGACCTGTTCATCGACTTTGCCAAGCGAAAGGGCGTCGGAACCGCGGTCGCTGCCTTCTGCGCGGTCTGCGGGCTGGACGCTCGCGGCTTTCAGCGCGTCTTCCTCGTCGGCGGAGGACCGGATCACGTCGTGGGAATCGACACCGCCGGCGAGCTGGCAGCACCCATCTTCGAGCTTCCGCGCGCCGTCGCCGGGCTGCGGCGAACTGACCCGCTGGCGCGCCGGAAGCTGATCGACTTCCTCGTCGCCGAGCGCCAGGTGATGAGCTACACGCCCTGAGGGCTACTCCTCGCGAGTGGCCCGGATGATGGCGATCGCGTTCTCGAGCTTGAGCTTGGTGACCGTCAGGCTACGCGCCAGGTTGTCGCGGTTCACCTCGGGAATCTCGTCGAGCAGGTCCCGTTGGGCGATGATCCCCACCAGCTCGTCGATCGCATCGGCCAGCCGCGCCCGGTTGTTGACCAGCGCGTCATCGGCCATGCGCACCGCGACCATGCGGCCGGCAGCGGTCTGCGCGCGGCGCCTGGGCTTGCCATCAGAGGTGGGCTCCGCGGCCTTCCCACCGGTGATGGCTCGCAGCTTGGCGAGCGACAGCTCACCGGCGGCGACTCGGCGCGCCAGCCGCTTCCGCGTTCGCTCGTCGCCAACCTTCATCAGCTCGTATGCGTGGCTCAGGGTGTCTTTGCGCAGGGACACCAGCTCGCGGACCTCTGGTGGAGCGGCGGCCAGGCGCATCCGGTTCTCGACGTAGCCCTTGTCCTTGCCGATCTTCTGGGCGAGCTGCCGCAGCGAGTAGCCCAGGTCGGTCATCTTGCCGAACATCGCCGCCTCCTCCAGGGGAGAGACATCCTCCCGCTGCAGGTTCTCGATGATCGACACCTCCAGGGCGGTCTCCTCGTCGAACTCGGCAACGATGGCGGGGATCGTTTCGCGCTCCGCCATTCGCGAGGCGCGCCACCGGCGCTCGCCGGCGATCAGCTCGTACTGGCTCCCGACCGGACGGACGAGGATCGGCTGCAGGACGCCGTGCTCGCGGATCGAATCGGCCAGCTCGGTGAGTGAGTCCTCTTCATAGGAGAGCCGCGGCTGGGCGGGGTTGGGGAGGATCCGGTCGACCGGCACCTCGCGGATCTGGGCGCGGGTCGCGCGGGACTCGATCAACGACACGATCCCCGGCGCGAGGTCGGTCGCCTGCGCCTCGTCGAAGAGCCGATGGATGTTGGCCCGCAGCTGGGGCCGCTTGCTAGCCAAGCTCGATCACCTCGCGGGCCAGCTCGCGAAACGCGCGCGCCGCGGCGGAGTTGGTGGCGTACTCGGTGACCGGCTTCCCGGTGAGCGGCGCCTCGCCCAGCTTCACGGTGTTCTTGATCATGGTGTTGAAGACCCGCTGGTCGCCCAGCTCGCGCAGGTTCTCGAGCATCTCGCGGGCGAGCACCGTCCGGCCGTCGTAGAACGTGGCGAGCAGACCCAGGATCTCGAGGTCATGGTTGAGCTTGAGCTTGATGGTGTTGATCACCTTGATGAGCGAGGTGAGGCCTTTGATCGCGTAGTACTGGGTCTGGACCGGGATGATGACTCGCGAGCTGGCGACCAGGGCGTTGATCGTCAGGAGGCCCAGGGTTGGCGGGCAATCGATGATGAGGACGTCGTACTGGCGCTCGACCCAACCGTCGAGGGCATCGCGCAGGATCATCTCGCGGCCGATCGCGGTGAAGAGCTCGACCTCGGTGGACGCCAGCTCCAGCGTCGATGGTGCCACCGAGAGGCCGGGCATCTCGGTCGGGCGCACCACCTCATCGAGCGCGATCCGATCGTCGGAGAGGACATCGGCCATCGAATGGTGAACGTCCGAGAGCGAGATCCCCAAACCGACAGTCAGGTTCGCCTGCGGATCCATGTCGATGCAGAGGATCCGATAGCCGAGCTCGGCTAGTGCCCCTCCCAGGTTGATCGCGGTGGTCGTCTTGCCGACGCCGCCCTTCTGGTTTGCAATCGCGATGACTTTGGTCAAGTGAGCACCTTCCGACGGGCGGATGGGGGATTTGAGAGTCGCGACCGCGACCGCTCGATGATACCGGGGCCGCGCCGGTTCGGGCACCCGACTTATCCACAAGCTGGGTTAGTGTCGATGTCTTTGTGCAAAGACGAGCCTCTATACTCGAAGTTGTCCACCATCCCCCGGGCCCATAGCTCAGTGGTCAGAGCATCCGGCTCATAACCGGCGGGTCGCAGGTTCGATCCCTGCTGGGCCCACCACCTGCAGCGGAGGATGCCCGTGTCGACGGCTGACAAGCTCGCCCGCCTGCGACAGCTGCGGGTGGACGCGAGGCTCGGTGGCGGAGAGGGCCGCATTGAGCAGCAGCACGAGCGCGGCAAGCTGACCGCCCGAGAGCGCCTGGAGCTGCTCCTTGATGACGACAGCTTCGGGGAGCTGGACGCCCTCGTGACGCACCGGACCACGGAGTTCGGCCTCGACGACGAACGCTACCTCGGGGATGGCGTGGTGACCGGGCACGGGACGATCGACGGTCGCACGGTGTTCGTCTACGCCCAGGACTTCACCGTCTTCGGCGGCTCCCTCTCGGAAGCGCACGCCGAAAAGATCTGCAAGGTGATGGATCTCGCCATGGAGACGGGGGCGCCGATCATCGGCCTCGCCGATTCGGGCGGGGCGCGGATCCAGGAAGGGGTCGTCTCACTGGGCGGCTACGCGGAGATCTTCCTCCGCAACACCCTGGCCTCCGGAGTGGTGCCACAGATCTCGGTGGTGTTGGGCCCTTGCGCCGGCGGGGCGGTCTATTCACCGGCGATCACCGACTTCACGGTCATGGTCGATGGCAGCAGCTACATGTTCGTCACCGGCCCGACAGTGGTGAAGACGGTGACGCATGAGGAGATCGACCTGGAGGGCCTCGGCGGCGCGCGGGTGCACAATGAGGTGAGCGGAGTTGCGCACTTCCTTGCGCCGGGAGAGCCGCAGGCGCTCGAGCTGACGCGACGGATCGTCGGCTATCTCCCATCGAACAACGTCGACCTGCCGCCGCGCGCCGGCGAATGGCAGCCGCCCGATAGGGCGGGCGACGCCCTTGACTCCCTCATCCCCGACTCGGCGCAGCGCTCCTATGACATGCACCAGGTGGTGCGCGGCATCGTCGACGCGGGCTCGTTCACGGAGGTGCACGAGCATTTCGCCCGCAATGTGATCTGCGGCCTTGCCCGGATCGAAGGGCGGCCAGTCGGGATCGTCGCCCAGCAGCCCGAGGTGCTCGCCGGTGTCCTGGACATCGACGCCTCGGACAAGGCCGGTCGCTTCGTCCGGTTCTGCGACTGCTTCAACATCCCTCTCGTAACACTGGTCGATGTCCCCGGATTCCTGCCCGGGGTCGACCAGGAGCATCGCGGCATCATCCGGCACGGCGCCAAGCTGCTGTATGCCTACAGCGAGGCCACCGTGCCAAAGCTCACCGTCATCATCCGCAAGGCGTACGGCGGCGCCTACGACGTCATGAGCAGCAAGCACATCGGCGGCGACCTGAACTTCGCGTGGCCGACGGCCGAGATCGCGGTGATGGGTGTCGACGGTGCCGTGGAGATCATCTTTCGCGACCGGATCGCGGATGCCGCGGACGGCGATGCCGAGCGCGAGCAGCTTGTCGCCGAGTACCAGGAGCGTTTCGCGAACCCGTACGTGGCCGCGGCGCGCGGATACGTCGACGAGGTGATCCTGCCGTCGGAGACGCGTGCCAGGCTGGCTGCCGGGCTGACCGTGCTGGAGGGGAAGCGTCGCGCGGTGCCCGCCAGGAAGCATGGCAACATCCCGCTCTGACCGCTCCGCGTCTTTGCGCAAAGACGGCGGGCAGGATCGCGCCACGCCGCCGTTTCGGCGCATCCTGATCGCCAACCGCGGCGAGATCGCGATCCGCGTGATCCGGACCTGCCGGGAGCTTGGGATCGAATCGATCGCCGTCTACAGCGAGGCCGATGCCGACGCGCTGCATGTCCGCCAGGCCGATCGGGCGCTCCGCATCGGGCCGGCGACCCCCGCCGAGTCGTACCTGTCGATCGTCGCGATAGTCGAGGCCGCCCGCCGCAGCCGGGCAGAGGCAATCCATCCGGGATATGGCTTCCTTTCGGAGAGCGCGGCGTTCGCCGCGGCCGTTGCCGCGGCGGGGATCGTCTTCATCGGCCCACCCGCAGAGACACTGGCCACCCTCGGCGACAAGCTGGCCGCCCGCAGGGCAGCGGTGGCCGCCGGCGTGCCGATCGTTCCCGGGCTCCTCATGCCGGTCGGCGATCCATCGCTCAGCAGCGAGGCGCTGGAGGAGGTGGGCTTCCCGGCGCTCCTGAAGGCGGCAGCCGGGGGAGGGGGGCGGGGCATGCGGCGCGTCGACCACGCCGAGCAGGTCGAGGCAGCCAGGGCTCTGGCCAGCCGCGAGGCAGAGGCCGCGTTCGGGGATGGCACGCTCTACCTGGAGCGCCTCGTCTCGCCCGCCCGGCACATCGAGGTGCAGCTGCTCGGCGACCGCTTCGGCGGGTTGGCAGTACTGGGGGAGCGGGAGTGCAGCGTCCAGCGCCGGCACCAGAAGCTGGTCGAGGAGAGCCCCTCGCCGGCGGTCACGCCAGAGCTGCGAACCGCCCTGGCGGAAAGCGCGCGGCGCATTGCCAGTGGGGTCGCCTTCGAGAACGCGGCCACCGTGGAGTTCCTGGTGGACGCCGATGGGAACCATTACTTCCTGGAAATGAACACCAGGCTCCAGGTCGAGCACGGGGTGACCGAGGCGGTGACAGGGCTCGACCTGGTCGCATGGCAGATCCGTGTCGCGGCGGGGGATCGCCTCCCGCCGGAGGTGCTCCAGGTGCAGAACCGCGGCCACGCGATCGAGGCCCGGGTCTATGCCGAGGATCCGCATGACGGTTTTCGCCCGGCGCCCGGGCGGGTCATGGCCTGGCAGATGCCGGCTGGACCCGGGATCCGGGTGGACGCCGGCATCTCGGAAGGGAGCCTGCTCCCGACCGAGTACGACCCGCTCCTCGCCAAGCTGGTGGTCCACGCGCCGGACCGAGCCAGCGCGCTCGCTCGCCTGCGCCGGGCGCTCGAGGAGACCCTCATCGGCGGCGTGCAGACCGACCTGTCGTTCCTGCGCTGGCTGCTCGACGAGCCGGGCTTCGCCGCGGGGGAGTACGACACCGGGCTTATCGAGGAGGCCTGGGTAGATGGGCCTCCGCTCGGCTCCGATCAGGTGGGTCTCGCCGCCTTTGCGGCACGTGAGGCGCGCCTGACCCTCGCCGCGACGCTGACCACCTTCGCCGGCAATCGCCCTGAACGCCCAGCGGACAGACCCTGGGCGGCTATGGCCCGCCGCGAGGCGGTCGAGCGCCTTCGATCACGATGAGCGAGCTGCAGGCGGTCGTCGCCGGCCAACCCGCGGCTCCCGCCGAGGGATGGCAGTTCGAATGGTCGGACCGGCGCCTCGGGATCGCTCGCATCTCGAACGGGGAGCAGGCCGAGGTCATCCTGGTCGAGGGATCCGGCAGCCGATGGGTTGTCACCCTGCGAGGCCGCCGCATTCCGGTCGTCGTCCGCACCTGGCGGGAGCGCGTCCTCGCCGAGGCGGAGATCGCGTCGGGCGGCACAGGAGGCCAGGCCGAGGTGCGGGCCACGCTGCCCGGGATGATCCTGGCGGTCGCCGTCAAGGAGGGGGACGAGGTCCACGAGGGTGATCCGCTGGTCACGGTCGAGGCGATGAAGATGCAGAACGAGGTCCGTGCTCCGCGGTCGGGGAGGGTCGGCGCCGTGGGGGTCGAGCCCGGCCAGCCGGTGGCGGCTGGGGCCCTCATCCTGCGCATCGACTGAGCCCGAGGTCCCTCGCCGAGGCCCGGACGGTCCGGCGAGCACCGTACAATCGGCGCCTCATGAGCGATCCCGAGCCCGCCGCGCGGCCGCTGCATCGGTCCACCTCCGGGATCGAGATCCGGACCGTCTACGGTCCCGATGACCTCGCCGCCCTCAGCATCGACGAGACGATCGGCCAGCCCGGAGACCCGCCGTTCACGCGCGGCATCCACCCAGACGGCTACCGTGGCCGGCCCTGGACGATGCGCCAGTACGCCGGCTTCGGCTCCGCGGAGGAGACCAATCGTCGGTTCCACTACCTGCTGGGCAGCGGCCAAACAGGCCTCTCGGTGGCGTTCGACCTGCCGACCCAGATGGGCTACGACAGCGACGATCCGATGGCCAGCGGCGAGGTGGGGCGGACCGGCGTCGCGATCGACTCCATGGGCGACATGGAGCTGCTCCTCGACGGGATCGACCTTG
>VBJX01000170.1:3768-4098 GCA_005879775.1 Chloroflexota bacterium | reverse complement strand
CCGTCTCCGTCGACGAGGGCGCGGCCTCGGCCACCACCGACGCGGCGGGGAGCTTCCGCCTGCGGGTCGCCGCGGGCGACCACCGGCTGCGGGTCAGCCATCCCGGCTACGGGGCGGTTGCGCGGCGCGTGGCCGTGACGGCCGACGTCGCCCTTGACCTCCGGCTCGATCCCGTCTACCGGCTCTCCGAAGACGTGGTCGTGCAGGCGGTCCGCGCGGATGCCCGCGCCCCCGTCACCAAGAAGGACGTGGACCGGGCGGAGATCGAGCAGGCCTACTACGGCCAGGAGATGCCGTACCTGCTCAAGCAGGCCCCCTCGATCACCCAGT
>VBJX01000170.1:0-3723 GCA_005879775.1 Chloroflexota bacterium | reverse complement strand
CCTGCGGGGCATCCAGCAGACCCGGATCAACCTCACCCTCGACGGGGTGCCCCTGAGCGAGCCCGAGGACTCCGCCCTGTACTTCGTCGATTTCGGCGACTTCGCGAGCAGCGTGGACAGCATCCAGATCCAGCGCGGGGTCGGCACGTCCACCGTGGGGGCCGCCTCCTACGGCGGCTCGATCAACTTCGCGAGCCTCGAGGTCAAGGACCGCCGCGAGCTCCTGGGAACCATCGGGACCGGATCCTTCGACTCGAACCGCGGGAGCCTCGCCTTCCAGTCGGGCCGGGTGGGGCCCGGCCTGGCCTTCTACGGCCGCGCGTCCTACCAGGGCACCGACGGCTTTCGCGACCACTCGGGGGTGATCCAGCGCAGCGTCTTCTACGGCGCCACCCGACAGGGCGACCGGTCGTTCTTCAAGCTGTTCGGCTTCTCCGGCCGCGAGAAGACGCAGCTGGCCTTCCTCGCGGTGGAGAAGGACGTTCTCGAGAAGGACCTGCGCACGAACCCCCTGTCCCCCGCCGAGCGCGACCGCTTTGGCCAGGACTTCGTCCAGGCCCAGTTCACCCGGGCCCTCGGCGATTCCTCGAGCCTGGCCGTCCAGGGCTACTACAACGGGGCGGGCGGCTGGTACCGGCTCTGGGACGGGCCGGCCCAGGCCACGCTTCTGCAATACGAGCTGGACTGGCATTTCCTGGGCGGGCTCGTGACCTTCAAGCGGACCCGCGGCCGCCTCAGCCTCACGGCGGGCGCCCACTTCAACGACTTCACCAGCGAGCACGGCCAACGCGACATCGGGGCCGACCTGCGCAACTACACGAACCACGGCCACAAGAACGAGGCGAATGGCTTCGCGAAGCTCGGTTACGACCTGGGGCGCTGGCACCTCTACGGTGACGGGCAGCTCCGCTGGGCCCGATTCCGCTACGAGGGAGCCCTCGACCTCGGGGCCGTGGACTGGACCTTCCTCAACCCCAAGGTCGGGCTCCGCTACGACCTGACAGGGGCCCTGGGCGTCTACGCCTCCGCGGGCAAGGCCACTCGCGAGCCCTCACGGAGCGACATGCTCGCGGGCGAGGACAACCCGACGATCCGCTACGACCTCCGGGCCGTGCACCCCGAGCGCGTCTGGGACTTCGAGGCGGGGCTGGACTACCGGACCCCCGCCCTCAGCCTGCAGGCCAACGCCTACGCCATGGAGTTCAAGAACGAGATCGCGCTGACCGGTGAGCTGTCGGAGATCGGCCTGCCCCTGCGGCGCAACGTGGACCGCAGCCACCGGCGCGGGCTCGAGCTGGACGCCACCTGGCGCCTCCTGCCGTCCCTGCGCCTGAAAGGCAGCGCGAACCTGTCCCGCAACCGGATCCGCACCTGGACGCAGTTCTACGACGTGTACGACCCGGACGGGAACTACCTCGAGAGCTTCGGCCAGGCCCATCGCGACGTGGACCCGCTGCTGACCCCGCCCTTCGTGGGGAACCTGGGCGCCGAATGGGCTCCCGTGAAGGGCCTCGCGGTGTCGGCTTTCGGGCGCTACGTCGCCAAGGCCTACCTGGACAACACCAGGAACGAGACGACCACCACCCCGGGCTTCTGGAACCTCGACGCGACCGCCGTCCTGGGCCTCGGCCGCTGGATCAAGGCGGGCCAGCCGCGCCTGCGGGTCCAGGTGAACAACGTCTTCGACAACCGCCGCATCTTCGCGAGCGGATACAGCTACCTCTACTATACGCGCGACGCCGGCGGCGGGCAGACCCTCACCGGAACCCCCTATTACTATCCCCTGGCCACCCGGGCGGTGTTCGTGGGACTGGACCTCAAGCTGTGACCAGCCCCTACGAGGTGGCGGCGGTCCTCTTCGGGATCGTGGGGGTCTATCTGACGGTCCGCGAGAACGTCTGGTGCTGGCCCACGGGCCTCGTCAACGTCGGCCTGTCCATCCTCGTGTTCTGGCAGGCGCGGCTCTACGCGGACATGGGGCTGCAAGTGGTGTACGTGCTGCTGTGCCTGTACGGCTGGTACGAGTGGCTGCACGGGGGGCCGGGCCGCACGCCCCGCCCGGCGCTTCCGGCCCTGGCCGCCCTCGGCATGGCGGGGGCGGGGCTCCTGGGCCTCGCCCTCGCCCGCCTCACCGACGCCTCGCTCCCTTTCTGGGACTCTTCGACCACCGCGTTCAGCCTGGTCGCTCAATACATGCAGACCCGCAAGTGGCTCGAGAACTGGGTCGTCTGGATCGTGGTCGACCTCGTCTACCTCGGCATCTATACCTATAAAGCGCTCTACCTGATGACCGGGCTCTACGCGGTGTTCCTGGTCCTCGCCGTCCTCGGCCACCTCGATTGGACTCGGTCCCTCGAGGCGAGCCCTCCAGCGGGCGCCGCGGCCTCTCCGGCTTGAGCCGGCCGTGGAGCGCCTTCTCCGGGTGGTCCTCACGGGCTCCGAGTCGACCGGCAAGACCACCCTCGCGGCCGACCTGGCCGCGCACTACCGGACGGTCTGGTCGCCGGAGTTCGCCCGCGCGTACGCGGACCGAAAGAAGGGCCCCCTCGACCGCTCCGACGTCGAGCCGATCGCGCGCGGCCAGATCGCGGGCGAGGACGAGGCGGACCGCCGGGCGAGCCGCCTGCTGATCCTGGACACCGACCTCCTGAGCACCGTCGTCTACGGCCGGCACTACTACGGGCGCTGCCCGGAATGGGTCGAGAAGGCCGCCCAGAGACGGCTCGGCGACTTGTACCTGCTGCACCACCCGGACGTGCCGTGGGTGGCGGACGGCGCGAAGCGCGACCTGCCCCAGGCACGGGAGCAGGTGCACGCGCTGTTCGAGGAAGCCCTGGAGGCGTTCCGGGCGCGCTGGGTGGACGTCCGGGGCCAGTGGCCCGAGCGGAGAGTGGCCGCCGTCACAGCCATCGACGCGCTTCTCGGGCCATGATCGGGACATGAGGCAAACCCGTCTGACCCTCCTGGTTGCCCTGGGCACGCTTGGCTTCGGAGGCGGAAGCCTCGCCGACCGCCCGAGGGGTCCCCTGCCGCGGGCGGTCCTGGGTCTCGCCGCACAGTACCCCTGCGATCAGGGAATCGCCGGCGATCCGGCGGTGGTCTTCGCGGAGGACTTCGAGGAAGGCACGGTCTCGCAGGTGACCGCACGCTACGACGACTTCAAGAACCCGTCCGGCATGGCCCTCGTCGCTGACAAGCCCGCGCAGAGCTGCGGTGCGGCGTCGATGAGGCTGGCCGCGGGCGGCCCGAACAGCGCCACCGACCTCTTCAAGCAGCTCCCGGGCAACGACGAGCTCTACGTACGCTGGTACGTCAAGTACCAGGCCGGCATCCCCTGGCACCACACGGGCGTCTGGTTCGGGGGCTACAACCCGCCGATCCCCTACCCGAACCCCCAAGCGGGCGTCCGGCCGAACGGAGACGACCGGGTCTCGTTCGCCCTCGAGCCGGTGTGGGGCAGCGGCGCTCCCAACCCGCGCCTCGATTTCTACAACTACTGGATGAAGATGCACACCTGCTCCGGCTGCGGGGGCTATTACTGGGGGAACGCGCTCGTGAGCCGCCAGTCCTTCACCGCCGATGACAACCAGTGGATGTGCATCGAGGTCCACGCCAAGCTCAACCCCGACCCGGCATCCGGCGCGGGAGCGGTGCTCGAGGTGTGGAAGAACGACGCCCTGGTGCAGCGGTTCGACCAGCAGCGGGGCCGCGGGTACTGGGTGC
>VBJX01000171.1:394-4135 GCA_005879775.1 Chloroflexota bacterium | reverse complement strand
AACGCAAGCACCGACTATCCCCGATTCAGCACTCCGTTGATGACCCCACTGGTGCTCGGTGCCGCCGGAGGGCTGCACGCCTCGCTCGGCTTCCTCGCCAGATTCCTCGACCGAGTCCGCTGGGGGATCCGACGCGGCGACTGGGTGTTCGCCGCAGTCATGGCCCTCGCGTTGGTCGCGGCGCCTTCGGCCGTCGACCGATACCAGACCGGCGCGCGCGGCTACGAACTACACAATCCAGCGGCGCTCGCGACGGTGGCCTCCCAGCTGGCGGGCGAGCTGGGCCAGTACGACGCGATCCTGGCACCGGTGCGGGAAGCCAAGTGGATCGAGGGACTCACGGGCCTGACCACGCTCTTTTCCCAGTCCGTGCGTTATGCATTTCGTCCCGGAGAGTGGGAGCGGAGCATCGCCGCCGAGGCGCTCCTGCGGAGCACATCGGCCATGACCAACGAGTTCTTCTTCGTCAAATATCAGGACCTTGCCGCCGGTGACGGGGTGGCCGTGCCACGCGATGTGGTGATCGCCGCAAACCATGGCGGCGAATTCGTGGATCTGCTCCGGATTTCGGAGCTTGACACCCGCGTCCTGGCCGGCGATCCGCCGGGAAGCACACTGGCAACACTCGCCAACCTCCACCCAGATGCCGTGTCACGGAATGTGGCGGCTGAGCAGGTCGCGATCCAGACGAGCTGGATCGGCGAGCGCCGCGGTGGCCAGATCTCCCTGACCCAGGAGGCAACACTGACGCGGAATTCTCCGACCTTTGACCTGACGGTCGATGCGCAGAGCATCCTGCCGGTCGGAGGCCTGCAACTCGACCTGCGGTCAGCGCCTGACATCGCCATGACGAGCGTCAAGATCGTGGGACAGACGGCAACCGTCTACTTCACGCCCAGGGGGCTCGAGCAGCCGGGCCTCCGGATCAGCGTCGTGGATGGAGCTGGGACGATCGAGCAGACGGAACCGGACAGCCTGCGGATCGAAGCGAGCGGGGGCCGGCTGCACGTCCAGGTAACCGTGCTGACGGCGGGCGAGCCATTCTCGAGCATGCGGATGCTCTATCCGCCCGACCTGGTCAAGCAATATCACATCGCGGCTGTCCTGCTTGACCGGGATGATCCGGCGTTTGCGTCTCGGGAACGCCGCCTGGCGGCGATCGGCTTCCACGGGGAGCCCGGCGACGGGCCATACGGACTCATGTTCCGGTGAACATCGATGGTCCGATCCTGGTGCTCGGCGGCTATGGCTACCGCAACGTGGGCGATGAGGCCATCCTCGCCGGGCTGCTGCGCGAGATCGGGACTCACCGGCGCGTCACGGTCGTGTCTCGCATGCCGGCCGAGACCGCGGCTCTTCACGGGGTCAGGTCGATCCCGCTCCAGCAGAGCCTTGGGGCCTTGCGCAGCCACAGATCCCTGATCGTCGGGGGTGGTGGCCTCTTCGGGCGCGATATGGGCGCACTGGGGTTGCGATTCACGGGGTGGGCATCGATCGTGACATGCGACCCATCGCCGCCAGGCTGCTGCGTCAGCTGGCCGGGCGTGCGGTCGCGATCACGGTTCGTGACCAGCGCTCAGCGGAGATCCTCGCGGAGTGGGGGATCGATGCGCAGGTGGTTCCGGACCTTTCCGCCGCTGTCGAGCCGGCGCCGGCGCGGCGCGGCTCCGAGCTCCTCCGACGGGCGGGTGTCGATCCCAAGCGCCCGGTGGTGGGAATGGCCCTCACCGCGCTCAGGACCCACCAGGCGACCGCTCTCGAAGAAGCCGTCGCGCACTGCCTGGCCGAGCTGCCCGACGTGCAGTTCTGCTTCATCCCGATGAGCCAGCACCCCTTCGTCCATGCCCACAACGACCTCCTGCTCGGGCGCAGGTTGCAGCTGGCCAATCCCCGGCTGGCGCTGCTGGAAGGGAGCCCGCGCCCGGACGAGGTGATGGCCGTCTTCGGCCGCCTGACCGCGGCCGTCTGCATGCGCTACCACAGCCTCCTGTTCGCCGAGCGCACCGGCACCCCGATCGTTCCCGTGCCCTACGCGCCCAAATGCGACGTGTGGCTCGATGAGCACGGGCTTCAGCGGGTTCCGCTCGAGCCGGCTGCGCTCGTCGCGGCCGTGCGTGCCGCCGTCGGCCGTCGCCGCCAGATGAAGGTCGCCTAGCGTGGGCGTGCGCGGTCGGCGTCGGCTGTTCCTGGCGGCGCGTTGGGGGCTGGGCTGCGCCATCGTCGTGTTCCTGCTGCTGCGCTTCGATCTGGGCGCAGTCGCGCGGACGCTCCAGCACGTCGACCTGCGGATCGCAGCGTCGGCGATTCTCGGCCTGGTCGCGATCCAGCTGGTTGGCGCGGTCGTCTGGCGCGACCTTTCCCGCCGCCTGGCCGATGTCCGGCTTGGCTGGTGGCAGGCCATCACGCACTACTATGCCGCGCAGGCGGTCGGCAGCATCACCCCGGCCAACGTGGGGGCCGATGCGTATCGGCTGGCAGCAGTCCGCGAACGAGGGCGCGGATGGGCGACGCTCCTGGTTCCGATCGTGGTGCAGCGCCTGACAAGCTACGGCGCCTTGAGCCTGGTCGCCCTCGCGGCGCTGGCTCTGCTGCCCGGCTCACCGTCGACGCTGCCGATCATCCTCGCAGGCGCCGGGTTGATCTTCGGCTCAACGGTCGTCCTGCTGTTCGTCCGGCAGCCTCACCTCCTCAGCGTGCCGTTGCGACTCGTGCCCGAGCGGATGCGCCCGGATCTCCGCGCCACGACCCTCACCGCGTGGGACTGGATAGAGGCACTGGCGAGCGGCACGAGCCTCGCCCTGGCCTTCCACCTCGGCAGCATCGCGATGGTCTACCTGCTCGTCGTGGCCCTGGGTGGGCACGCTGCTGCCGGCCCTGTCATCGCGTCCATCGCCGTGGCGCGTCTGGCGATCCTCATTCCGCTGTCGCCGAACGGCCTTGGCTTCCAGGAGGCCGCCCTGTCAGTCCTGTTCCTGCACATCGGGCTCCCAGCCGAGATTGCACTCGCAACCGCCCTCCTGAATCGCCTGGCCCTCCTGGCGACGGTAGCGCTGGGCGCGGCATTCATGGCCGGGGGACACACCAGCACCCACAGGTTCGAAGGGACCGCCCGAGGCTACCGAGCGAGCGCCGACTAGCTCCCTAGGATGTGGTCAGAGCCGCAATCGACGTCGCGAGGCGGGCAGCTGCCTCTTCGAGCGTGGCGGGCGGGTGCAGGCTGAAGGCCAATCGGAGAGCTTCCGGTGCGCCGTCGCGATCCAGGAAGAACGTTTGGGCAGGGAGGAACGCCGTGCCGTTAGCTTGCGCGACGGGTCGGAGCTCCTCGACGCTGAGGCCCTCCGCCAATCGAAGCCACACGAAGTAGCCGCCGGCCGGGGTTGACCAGGAGACACTCTTGGGCAGGTGATCGGCGAGGCTCTGGAGCAATCGGTCGCGCCGCTCGCGGTACGCGGCGCGGAAGCGCTCGACCTGACGCGCGTAGTCACCCGCCGCCGCGTATTCAGCCAGGACGGTCGCGGCGAAATGGCTGATGCCCCCGCCCGAGTCGAGCAGGCCGCCGTCGGCCATGCGGGCCGCGATGGCTGCGCTGGCGGTCACGTATCCGACACGCAGGCCGGGCGCGACCGACTTGGCGAAGCTGCCGAGCCGGATCACGCTCTCGGACGCATCCAGGGCCCATAGCGAGGCCGGGGCCGGGCCGTCGTACGACAGCTCGCGGTACGTGTCGTCCTCGACGATGAG
>VBJX01000171.1:0-372 GCA_005879775.1 Chloroflexota bacterium | reverse complement strand
TCAGGCAGGCTGCGGCCGGTCGGGTTGTGGAACGTTGCGATCGTGTACAGGAATTTCGGCCTCTGTCCCCCTTGGCGGAGCTGCGACAGGACTCGGGCCAGGTCATCCATGACGATGCCGTCAGCGTCGGATGCGACCCCCACCAGCTCGACCGGATGGTCCCGCAGGATGCGGGCCGCAAGGTGGTAGGTCGGTACGTCGATCAGCACGGCATCGCCCGGGGCGAGCAGGAGGGTGGCGACGAGGTCGAGGCCCTGCGACGCACCGCTGGTGATCACCACCTCCGCGCTGCCTGGCGCTCGCGCATCGGTCAGGCGCAGGCGGTCGCAGATGAAGTCAATCAGGGGCGGTGGACCTGCCGCATTGCCATAG
>VBJX01000168.1 GCA_005879775.1 Chloroflexota bacterium | reverse complement strand
AGGTCCTGCTCCGCCGGTTGCCGGTCCAGGAGCCGGAGCGGATCGCCCTTCTCACGATGGTCGGCAGCCATTACGGGAACAACTGGGGCGGGAACGCGATCTCCTATCCCCTGTACGAGGACCTCACCCGGAACAACCAGGTGTTCAGCGGCATGTTCTGCCGGTTCCCCACCTCGGTGAGCCTCAGCTTCGGGGGGCAGACCGAGCGGGTGTCCGCCGAGCTGGTGTCGGGGACGTACTTCCCGGTCCTGGGTGTGGGGGCGGTCCTCGGGCGCACCTTCACTCCCGAAGAGGACCAGACGCCGGGCGGGCATCCGCTGGTCGTCCTCAGCCACGCCTACTGGAGGACCCGCTTCGCGGCCGACCCCAGCGTGGTGGGGAAGACCCTGATCTTGAACGGGCACAACATGACTGTCCTGGGGGTGGCGGCGGCCGGCTTCGACGGGGTTCAGCTCGAGTTCGTCCCCCAGGTCTTCGTGCCCATGATGATGAAGGCCCAGATGACGCCGCTCTGGGACGCGCTCAAGGACCGGCGGTCGCGGTTCGTCAACGCCTTCGGACGGCTGAAGCCCGGAGTCACCCTGGCCCAGGCGAAGGCGTCCCTGCAGCCGTTCTTCAAGGGCGTGCTCGAGATGGAGGTCGAGGAGGCCGCCTTCCGGAACGCCTCCGTCGAGGCCCGCGAGGCCTTCCTGCGCAACGTGCTCGACGTCCTGCCCGGCGGCCAGGGCCGGTCGTACCTGAGACGCCAGCTCGAGACGCCCCTGCTCCTGCTGATGGGCCTGACCGGCGGCGTGCTGCTCATCGCCTGCGCCAACGTGGCCAACCTCCTCATCGCCCGCGCGGCCGCTCGCGACAAGGAGATCGCGGTGCGGCTGGCCCTGGGCGCGACCCGCCGCCGCATCGTGCGGCTGCTCCTGGTGGAGAGCCTCGTGCTCGCGGTCCTGGGCGCGATCGCCGGGGCAGGGATGGCCTACGCCACCGACCGGATGGTCTTCGGACTCCTCCCGCCGGACGCCGCGTCGCTGAAGCTCTCGCCCGCGCCCGACCTCCGCATCCTGCTCTTCACGGCGGCGGTGGCGATCGTGACCGCGCTCGTCTTCGGTCTCGCTCCGGCGCTGCAGTCCACGCGTCCCGACCTCGCCCCCACCCTGAAGGACCAGGCGGGCGCCCTGGCGGGGGGAGCGCGGCAGGCCCGCTTCCGCAAGGCCCTGGTCGCCGCCCAGGTCGCGCTCTCCCTGCTGCTGCTCGTGGGGGCGGGGCTCTTCGTGCGGAGCCTCATGAACCTGCGCCGGCTGGGCCCCGGCTTCCCCACCGAGCGGCTCCTGGCCTTCAACCTCGACCCTTCGCTGAACGCCTACAAGGTCGACCAGAGCAAGGCCTTCTACAAGCAGCTCACGGAGGAGCTGGGTGGACTGCCCGGCGTGAAGGCGGTCGGGGCGGCCAGCGTCGGCATCCTGCAGGACAACGAGTGGGACAGCGGGGTGACCGTCGAGGGCCACCTGAGAGCGCCCCAGGAGAACACCCAGGCCTACATGAACTCGATCGGTCCCGGCTACTTCGCGGCCCTGGACGTCCCCGTCGTGGCCGGGCGGGACTTCACGGTGCAGGACACGGCGCAGGTCAAGCACGGGAGCGGCGACGACGACTTCACGCCCCGGGTGGTGATCGTCAACGAGAAGTTCGCCCGGCGATTCTTCGGCGAGGCGAGCCCGCTGGGCCGTCACGTGGGCTTCGGCAGCGATCCGGGGACGCCCACGGACATGGAGATCGTGGGCGTCATCAAGGACATCAAGTACACCACCCTCCGGGACGAGATCCCCATCCAGATGTTCATCCCCTACCTGGCCAGCCGGTTCGTGGGTGACATGACGGTCTACGTGCGCACGACCCTGGCCCCGGAAGCCCTGGTGTCCCTCGCCCGCGACCGGGTGCGGAAGCTGGACCCGCACCTTCCCCTCTACGGAGTGCGGACGATGGAGCAGCGCGTGACCGATCGCCGGGCTCTCCGCGTCCTTCGGGCTCCTGGCCACCGTGCTCGCGAGCGTGGGCCTCTACGGCGTCATGGCCTACAACGTCGCTCGCCGCACCCGGGAGATCGGAATCCGCATGGCCCTGGGCGCGTTCGGGGGGGACGTCGTCTGGCTGGTCCTGCGCGAGGCCCTGCTCCTGGTGGGAATCGGCCTCGTGGTCGGCCTTCCCGCGGCCCTCGCCCTCGCGCGGTACGCGCGGAGCCAGCTCTTCGGGGTGCACTTCGCCGACCCCTTCACCCTCGGCCTCGCGGTCCTGAGCCTGGCCCTGGCGGCGGCCCTGGCCGGCTTCATTCCCGCCCGGCGGGCCAGCCGGGTGGATCCCATCCGCGCGCTGCGCTACGAATAGGGCCTCAGCCCAGGGCGGCGCGAATCAGATCCTGGGCCTCGGCGGGCAGGGCCAGTCCCAGGGCCAGCGCTCTCCCCTTCGGGCTCATCCTCTTGTTCCAGGTCTTCCGCAGGACGTCGATCACCTTGTCGCGGGGCTGCTCCCGCACGAACTCGCCGAGCTCGGTCTCGAGGAACACGAGGCAGGCCGCGTCCTCGATGGCCTGGGCCTCGGGATCGTCGGGGGGCGCGGTCTTGGCCACGAGCCGGGCCACGCGCTCGGCGAGGGCCGGGTCGCCGCCCGCTCCCGCCACCAGCTCGCGGGCGCGCCGACCCTGACGCTCGTGGACGGCGCTCCTCCAGCGCAGGTAGCCGCCGCGGCCCTCGGGGAACTGGCGGCGCGGAATCGCCCAGCGCTCCAGGTGCTGCCCGCGGGCGGCGAGCCTCAGGGCGAGGCTGGGTCCCTCGACCAGACGCTGCACCCACGCTTCCACGTCCTGGATCAGGAAGTCGGCTATATTCCAGAGCGACCGCGCTCGGCCCCATGCGCGGTCACGATGCCTCCGTCGCCTTGATCTCGCCGGGCGGGGGCCCCGGGCCCCCTGGGAGCAGTGGGGTCTTGACGGCTTCGAGGGTAACCTGCAGCTCGTCGATGCCTCCCACCAGGAAGCAGAGGAACCGCTCACCGAAGGTGGGGTGCCGGTCGAGCACCCATTGCACCGCGCGGGCCCAGGCCCGGTGCGGCCAGGGCCAGAGATGCTCCTCCATGAAGTACTTGAGTCGGACGCTCGCGACCCGGAAGCGCGCGTGCGTGTAGTACGAGTAGCCGTTCTCGCCGAAGTAGTGGAACGACTCGGAGGTGAAGGCCCGGCGGTGGGTGGGGTCCTTCCAGGCGTAGACCCCGGAGTAATGCGGGGTGCGGATCAGCACCCGGCTTCCGGGTCGGGCGATGCGCCACACCTCCTCCAGCACCGGCAGGGGATCCGCGAAGTGCTCCAGCACGTGGTAGAGCACGACCTGGTCGGCACAGTCTTCGGGCAGGGGGTAGGGGAGGCTCCGGAGGTCGTGCACGAGGTCCACCCCGGGAAGAGGCGCCACGTCCACTCCGAACGCATCGGGTGTCTTGCGTGCACCGCAGCCCAGGTCGATCACCACCGGCCGGCCTTCCCGGCTTCGCTGGCGCAGATGGTCCACCACGCCGGCCGGAGCCTCGGAAGGGTGGGCATGCGCCAGGGCCGGCCTCATCGACGGAAGGCTTCGAGGGCGCGGGGGTCGGCCATCGCCCGCACCAGCAGGGCCAGGGGGTGGCGATCGGCGGCCTCGAGCAGCTCCCACCACAGCCCGGGGGGCCGGCGCTCGCCCGCGCAGCGCGGGCAGGTGCCGCCCCCGGGGTGGACGATCGAGCGCGCCGCGCTGAGGAGACCTCCCTGGTAGGAGCGGGGGGCGATCTTGCAGCCCAACAGCCGGGCGATGCCGCGGCCCGACATGTGGCTCGGGGCGAAGGAGCGCCCGACCACCCGGAACATGGGCAGGTCCGGCTCCGAGTCGCCGATGGCGATGGTCTCGAGCCCCTCGCCTCCCGCCAGTTCCAGGAGCGCGAGCAGGCCCTTGCCCTTGTCCGTCTCCGCCGCGAGCACCGTGGTGTCGAGGTAGGTCTGGTGGACCGCGAGGTGCGGCAAGCGCAGGTCGGACACCAGCCCCTGGACGAGTGCGGTCGGCAGGGGAACCGTGCGGCCGCGCTCGTAGGTGTAGGCTCGCAAGGAGTGCTGGTAATGATCGTTGAGGAAGACGCCGGGCAGCCGGCGGAGGGCCTCCGCCAGGCGGTGCATCTCGTCGCGCGACTCCGGGCTCACGAGCACGCGCGTGCGGCCGCTCACCGCGTCCCAGGCCACGCTGCCGTACTCGGCCACCCCCCCCACCAGGCCGTAGGCCCGGCAGTACTCCTGCACGTCCGACAGGGTGCGCGCGGTGTTGAGGGCCAGGGCCACGCCGTGGGCGTGCAACAGCCGTAGCGCCTCGATCCCGGCGGCGGTGGTGGTGGGGAAGCCGAAGATCTGCTTGTCCAGCACGCCGTCCACGTCCATCACCAGGAGCGGCGAGCGCCAGCGCGGCGGCTCCTCCGGCCGGCACCGCGCGCCGCAGAAGCGCGCCGCCTGGGCGGTCAGGAACTCCCAGGCTTCGATGTAGGCGCAGTTGAATTCCGGATGGCGGTGGCGGAGTCGCGGGTCCCTCAGGTTGTCGAGGGCGGCGACGCGGGCGGCGGTGCCCGCCAGCAGCTTCTGGAAGAACAGCCGGTCCTCCACCTGGCGGTCCCCCGACCGCTCGCGGTATTGGTGCAGCAGGGCCTGCTCCTCGGCGGGCGAGAGCCGGAAGTGGAGGATGGCCGACGCCAGGTCGTAGGCGGGATCGGTGACGTTCAGCTCGGTCTTGCCCATCCCGTGGTGCTCGAAGTCGGTCTTCAGGATCGAGAGTCGATGAAAGTGGGAACCGGGCAGGATCTCCGCGTCAGCTGGGGCTGCAGCCGGCTGCGCCCGAGCACCGCGGCCGGCTTCCAGCCGTAGGCTCCGCTCAGGGCGGCCGCCAGCAGCTCGGGCCCCTTCTGGTTCTGGCGGTCCAGCCCCGGCCCGGGATCGGCGGCGAGCGCGAGACCCCGCACGCGGGTGGCCACGTAGGACGCGAGCAAGCCCGGCAGATCCTCCCGGTCGTGTTCCAGCGCCGGCCCGTCCGCCTGCGGCAGCCACTCGGTGTAGAGGATCCCGTCGCGCAGACCCAGCACGGGCGGCACGAACTCACTCAGGCACTGGCTGGCCAGGAATGCGTGGTAGCCCAGCCATCCCCAGCCCACGCTCTTCGCCAGCACGAACCGGCTCTCGGAAGGGCCGCTGCCGGTCTGCAGCCGCACCTCGTAGACCCGCTTCAGGCGGGAGTGGTATTTCTCGTCGGAGAGCAGACGCAGGTGGCGGTTGAACCGGTCGGCCGCGGGGCTGGCCACGACGGACACGCCCGCGTAACCCCGCGCCCGGAAGTAGGGCCGCAGCCGACGCTCGACAAGCTCGGGATCGAGCAGCCGTTGCTTGTGCCACTCCTCGGGATCCAGGGCCACGACGCGCACGTCCGCAAGCGGCAGGGAATCGTGCCCGCTCCGCCAGACCCGCCGCGAGGGATGGATGGGCAGCAGGGCGACCACGTCGCGCGCGGAAACCCCTGCCCCGCGAAGGACCCCGACCACCCGGGCCAGGGTGGTCCCCGTGTCGGGGGGCTCGTCGACCAGCAGGGCCAGGGCCCCGCGGGCGGCGCAGCGCAGGAGCGGCGCATGCTCCCAGGGAGCAACGCCCTTCTTCGGCCGCAGGGTCACGGACTCGAGGTCTTCATATCCCAGCACGGCCAGGGCGGCGCGGACCAGCGGGGCGAAGTAAGACCCCGCGGTGCGCAGGCCGACGACCAGCAACGGGCGACGCCGGTCGGGGAAGGCCGCGGCGAAGCGGGCCGCCAGCTCGAGGACGTCGTAGTGGGTCAGATCCTGGGAGCGGAAGGCGGCGGGGACCTTGGTGCGGCGGGCGAGCAGGCGGCCGCCGGGCTGAC
>VBJX01000169.1 GCA_005879775.1 Chloroflexota bacterium | reverse complement strand
CTTGCGGACCGATGACCCCACCTCGCCACGAACGTCCTCTATTACGGCGACAACCTCGACATCCTGCGTCGCTACCTGCCCGATGCCGCTGTTGACCTGGTCTACCTCGACCCGCCCTTCAACTCGAATCGCGACTACAACGTCATCTTCCGCGACGAGTCAGGCAATGCCACCGATGCCCAGCTGCTGGCCTTCGAGGACACCTGACACTCTTAGTCGATCGGCGGAACTCAGCAGAGGCCGCGCTTTGGCCTCCCAGAAGCTCGCGTCCCCGTTTGTGCTGACCCTTACGGCTCGGTCTTGATGACCTGCACACCCCCGGACTGGAAGCGCACACAGAGCTGGGTCTTGCCAGTGCCATTGACCCTCAGAAACAGACGGGCCTTGTTGGCGCCGGGCGCGGCTGGCGCGCTGATCTCGGTCATCTCGATGAACTTGCTGGTGTACACCTTGCCGGCGAAGTAGCCGGCAAACCCGCTGCTGCTGCTGCCGTGCAGTCCGTGGCCCGCTGGGCTGGAACCCCATACTCCCTTGCTGGCGCTGTCCTGGGCGGCGGAGCCATACACCCCGGTCTTGGCCGGAGCTGCCGGGATGGAAGCGATGCCGCTAAAGCCCTGGACGCCGGTGCTGTTGCCGTAAGAGCGGCCGAGGCTCGCCGGGTAGTTAGTGGCGCTGCTGTCGCCCCAGACCGAGACGCCCGAGTTGCTCAACCCGTAGACGGCAGTGCCCGCGCCGCTATTACCGTAGACGCCGACGCTCGTGTTGCTCTGGCCCAGGACGCCGGTGCCCCCGCTGCTAACTCCCGAGAACACCGTTTGGCCAGTCGTACTGTTCGTGATCTGGGTAGTCGTGGTGGCCGTGTTTGCTCCGCCGAGTCGGACATCGTCGACATCGTGCCCCGCGGCCACCTGAGGGCGACCGAAGGCCGAAACGGCCAGGGCGCCCAAGCCGCCGACCGCACCGGCCAGCAACGCACGTCGAGAGGGTGACTTGGACTCGGGTTGAATTGCGGCGGTCATCGCGGTGTCCTTCCTGCTTGGGGCGCACCTTGCGGACCGATGTGCGCCGCTGATACCAAGCAGGCTACGCCCGGCGTCCACAGCCTGAAATCCCGATGGTCAACCGTTGGTAACCTAACGGCGAAACACGGAGCCTCTGTTGCCTCCCGATCTCGCCACCAACGTCCTCTACTACGGCGACAACCTCGACATCTTGGGTCGCTACCTGCCCGATGCCGCCGTCGACCTGGTCTACCTCGACCCGCCCTTCAACTCCAACCGCGACTCCAACGTCATCGGCCGAGGCGACAGGCCGACCAATGGGTTGGCTGGGTGAGGACCAGATGAACAGGGCAGGTCCAGGCGCTTGGCTCCTGGCATCCATAGCGACCCTCGCACTCCTCGCGGGATGTGGCGAGGCCGGAACGAGCCTATCTCAGGGTGCCAGCCTCTTGCCGGCCGCCAGTCAATCGCAGCGAGCCAGTTCGGAACCGACGGCAAGCCTCCCGGCGGGTAACACGACGTTGACCCCGGGCTGCTTCTTGACCCAGGCAGAGGTCGAGGGAGCAACGGAAAAGACCCTGACGAGGCCGCCGGAGGCATCAACCGGCCCCAAGGGCGATCAGAGCTGCCTCTATTACCTTGGCGGTGCGGTGCCACCCGGCGGGTTCGGATGTAATTGCCTGAGCACCAACGGTCCCTTCGATCTTCAGGGCCAGGGGACTGCGTGGCTCGACCCTCTCCCATCCGGTGGCGAGACGGTCCCCGGCGTCGGCGACGGGGCGTACATGCTGAATGCATCGACGGGCAACGATTTCTGGGCAGTCAAAGGTCAGACGGGTATCCACATCAGCATCAGCTACCAATTTCTGACGGTCGAGCAATTCACGACGCTGGCGAATGCGGCTTTCGCCCACATCGAGGCGGGTGCCGGCTAGACCATTGCTTGAGTCGCGCGGTTAGGCTTGCAGTCACCCTATGGCGGCGGACCGATGACCGACCTCGCCACCAACGTCCTCTACTACGGCGACAACCTCGACATCCTGCGTCGCTATCTTCCCGATGCCGCCGTCGACCTCGTCTACCTCGACCCGCCGACTGCCATCGATGCCCAGCTGCTGGCCTTCGAGGACGGATCGGCATCTCACCGAAGGAGTACCGCGCCGTCTGGCGTGGAACGTCAACGTCAGCGACGGGCGACGGTTCGTCACTCGCCGCCAGATCATGAGGCCGCGGTACGGCCATCGGTTCCCGCGCCGACCCACGGCGAGGACAGGGCGGTTAGGGTTGCGCTACTCGTCCCGATCCGGCTTGGGCAGCCGGCGCGCCAAGTCCCGTCAAGCGGCCGATGTTCTCGACCGGTTCGGTTGTCGTTTCCAGGATCTCGCGCGCTCGATCGATCCGGGCGTCTGCGAGCCATGCCATCGGAGACACCCCCGTCTCCTCACGAAACCGGCGGCTCAACGTTCGTCGAGAAACGTGTGCCCGGTTCGCGAGCATGCCGAGGTCGAGCGGAAGGCCAAGATTTGCGAGCATCCAATCGCGAAGGCGGCCGAGTTGGTCGCCGCTCGCGTCGGGCATGAGGCGTTCGATGAACTGCGCTTGCCCTCCTTGACGCTGTGGCGGAGCCACTAGGCCGCGGGCTCGTGTGTTGGCGGCTGCGGAGCCAAAATCGCGCCGGATGAGGTGGAGGGACAAGTCGATCCCCGTGGTCACACCAGCCGACGTGAGGACATCGCCGTCGTCGACGAAGAGGCGGTTCGGCAACACGTCGATCCTGGGGTAGCGGCCCTGGAGCTCAGCGGTCCACCGCCAGTGGGTGGTGGCGGGACGGCCGTCGAGGACGCCAGCCGCGGCGAGGGCAAACGCGGCGGTGCAGATCGATACCAGTCGGGCGCCCCGGGCATGTGCCGCACGTATCGCGTCGAGCACCGCCGCCGAGACGACTGCGTCGACGTCTTCGTATCCCGGGATGATGAGCGTGTCCGCGCGCTTGAGTCCCTCCAGACCCGCGGGGGTATTGACCGTCAACCCGGAACCAGGAAGCGACGCAGACCGCCCTTCCGCGCAAACGGTCAGACGGTAATGAGGGTCGCGGCCGAAGATCTCCGCCGCGATCCCAAGCTCCAGGGGGATGACGGCCGGTAGCGCAAGCACGGCAACGCGGTGGGGGCGCTTTGACATCATGGCCCGATCATAGCGGTAATGGGCCGCCGGGCCACTGTTGGCGCAACCGCGATATCCGTACGCTCGATACACCATGAACGACATGCTCATGCTCCCCTCGGGGGCGCCTGCCGAGGCGAGCCTCGCAGCCGCCCGTGCGT
>VBJX01000030.1 GCA_005879775.1 Chloroflexota bacterium | reverse complement strand
GGTCGAGGAGCATCACCGCGACGAGTCGGTGACCCTCAACGGACTACAGGTCGACCACCTTCCCGAAGGGCCGCTCGAGCGGCCGGAGCCGCCTGATCGGTCTGGGGCACGCCTCTAGGGGGATCCCTTGTCACCGTTTTCGCTGAGCGGGGATAGCGGCCAAGGTGACCCGTGCACCAGACTCTTTGAGCCATTTTTCGGCCTCGTAACGTCCCAGCTTGGCGGTAGTTTTCGCCTAGCGGAAACCAGGGACAAGATGGCGCGCGAAGTTGGCTGTTAGCACCGCTGAGCGAAATCCCACAGGTGTGACGGCAGCTGCCCGCGAGGCCATCGTTCTGTCGAGGCGGCTCGTGCTGCACGGAGAGGGCTGAGAGCGCAGGGAGAGCCCCGCGCGCCGGTCTAGGGAATCAGCGCCGGCTCGTCGATCGTCAGGGTCAGAGCGTCGGCATCCACGGTGGCCTGCACTCCCAGCGGCAGAGTCGCCAGAGTCGAGCCATGCCCCAGTGGCAGCCCATAGAGGATCGGCACGCCGAGGCCCGCCAAGCGGTCAGCGAGGAGCACCTCGAGTGTCTTGGAGCGCGGCGAGGATTGGAAGTTGTACCACTCGCAGCCGGCCAGCTCACCGATGACGATCCCGCGCACCCCGCGCAGCTTCCCGATCTGGTCGAGCCACAGGAGCGCGCGGTCGATCCGAATCGGCGCCGTAGCGGTCTCCTCGAAGAACCAGATGGCCTCGTCGAGCGAGATCTCCCACGGGGTGCCGATGGTGTACATGAAGTCGACGAGGCAGCCGCCAAGAAGCCGCCCGGACGCCCGGCCCGGCGACAGGCCGATGAGGTTGAGCCGCTCCGAATCGGGCGGCACCGCGCCAACGGTCTCCCCGCCGAGCACCGACAGGAACCGCTCCGTGGTGAACGACGGCGGGCTCGGATCTCCCACCATCGTGAGGTTCGGTCCGTAGAACGTGGCCAGGCCCACCTTGTTGAACGCGACGTGCAGGGCGGTGATATCGGACAGCCCAAAGAAGGCCTTGGGCTGGCGGGCAATGGCCTCCAGGTCCAGGAGCGGGATCACCTGCGCCGATCCGTAGCCGCCGCGCATCGTCTGGATGGCGTCGATCTCAGGATCGGCGAATGCCTGCTGGAGGTCGCGAGCGCGCACCTCGGGAGGACCGGCGTGCCAATCGGTCTCCATCAGCGCACCGTCGGCGAGCTTGACCCGATAGCCGTGCGCCTCCCACCAGGCGATGCCGCGCAGCACCTCGGCACGAGACTCGGCCTGGCTGCCGGGGGTGACGATGCCGATGGTCGAGCCGGGTGGCGCAGCCTTGGCAAGGATCGCCTCCGTGGGTGCCATGCGGGGAACGGTACCCGGCCGTGGCTAGGTCTGGTGCTCCACGATCGCAAAGGAGTGGAGCGGCATTCCCATGGTGAGCGCCGTGTCGAGCCAGCGGGCCTGGTAGGCACTGATCCGATCATGGCCGGTTGGTTTGGAGATCAGGAAGAGGACTTCGTTTCCGCGCCAGGCGAGGATCTCCCAGGCGCCGGCGAAGCCGGCCCGCAGGTCGATCTGGTCGAAGACGGATCGTGCCCGTTGCTGCGGCTCGACCACCTGCCCGATGTCTCCCCAGAAGGCCGTCCCTGCCCAGTTCTTGCGCCAGGCGGCGCCCCAGCCGCCACGTTCCAGGAGGCGGAGCAGGACGAACTCGGGGTAGAGCGGCGCCCCCTCGAAATCGATCGCCGCCTTGTTGGGGATCGTCAGGTGGGACTTCGGCAGCTCCCCCGTCCATGGCTGCTCGACGCGCAGGAAGGTCGGGACCTGGACCAGTCGACCGGTCGAGAGCATCGCCACCGCCATGGTGCGGATGGAGGTCGCACCCAGGCTGCGGCCAAGGGCATTCATCTCGATCGGCCGGGGGATGGGGGAGGTCTTGGGGGGCAATGGCGCTCCTTCGGCCGCCCACCATACGCGCTATCGGCCCGTGCTGTCGGCTTGGGGTCAATCGGGTCGCTACCATGATGGGGCGCATGGCAGACGAAACCGCCGACCTGCTCGCCTCCCTCACCCTCTTCGCCGATCTCGGCGGGCCCCAGCTCGAGGCGATCAGCCACATCTTCGAGGAGACCACCTTCGGGGCGGGGGAACGGATCCTGCGCCAGGGGATCAGCGGCTCGAACTTCTACGTGGTGGTCGAAGGCGAGGGACTGGTGAAGATTGACGGCGTCGAGCGGGCGACGCTCTCAAAGGGCGACTTCTTCGGGGAATTGTCCTTGCTGCTGGGCGTCCCTCCCAACGCCGACGTGATCGCGCGGACGCCGCTTCGCTGCCTGGTGCTTGCCGGCCCGGACCTCCCTTCCTTCCTCTCGAAGTACCCGCTGGTCATGTACCGGATGCTGGTGGCCATGGCGCGGCGCCTGCGGGCCGCCACCGAACAGCACGCCTAGACACGTGGCTGCTGTACAGCGGCCGGTGTCCGGCGACCGGCCACCAGATCGGCCGTTCCCGCCCGGCGAGTACCCGGTCGTCGTGATCGGCTCCGGACCCGGCGCCCTCCAGTTCTCGCATGCGCTCGACCAGCTGGGGATCGGCCGCGCCACCATCTCGGCCGACCCGTCGCCGGGCGGCATGTTCCGCCGCCTGCCGCTCTTCCAGCGGCTCCTGTCGTGGACGAAGCCATATGCCCTGGGCGACCCGGCCAGCAGGGTCGGCGAGTGGTACGACTGGAACAGCCTCCTCTCCGACGAGGTGTCGCTGCGCGCCGTGATGCCGGCGCTCATGGACGGCACCTCCTCCTTCCCGACGCGGGCGAACATGGAGGAGAACCTGGCCACCTTCGTGTCGCGCTCCGGGTTGCAGGTCCGCTACGACTGCGCCTGGGAGTCGACCAGGAAGGCCGATGACGGACGCTTCGTCCTCACCACCTCCGACGGCGACTACACCGCCCAGGTGGTCGTCTTTGCGGTTGGGATGGCCGAGCCGTGGAAGCCGAAGACCCCGGGCATCGAGCTCGTGCCGCACTACGTGGAGGCTGGCCGGGTAGAGGAGTACGCCGGCAAGCGGGTCTTCGTCATTGGCAAGCAGAACTCGGCGTTCGAGGTGGCGACCGCGCTCCTGCCGTGGGCGAAGCAGATCATCCTGGCCTCGCCGCGGCCGGCGACCCTGTCGGTCGTCGAGCATTCACTGGCCGGGGTGCGAGCCCGATACGTCCAGCCCTACGAGGACGCGATCATGCACAACGGCGTCTTCATGCTCGACGTGAAGATCGACCGCATCGAGGCCTTGGGAGCTGGCTTTCGGGTTCGCATGAGCCGCACGGAGGATGCCCGCGAGTACACCTACGAAGCCGATGCCGCCATTGCCACCACCGGCTTCGCCGTTCCGTTGCGCGACCTGCCGGCGCTTGGCGTGGCCACCTTCGCGCAGGGCAAGCAGCCGGCGCTGACGCCATGGTGGGAGAGCGTCTCGGTGCCGGGCATCTTCTTCGCCGGCACCATCACCCAGGCTGCCGCCGGGCTGCGCAAGCACGGGATTCCCGCCAACTCCGGAGCGCTGCATGGCTATCGGTACAACGCGCTGGTCCTCGCCCGCCACCTGGCGCGGACGCGGTTCGGGATGGATCTGCCTCGGCCTGTCCTGGCGCCGGATGAGGTCGTCGCGTTCCTGCTCGAGGCTGCCACCCTGGCGCCCGAGCTCTGGAACCAGCGGTCATACCTGGCGCAGGTGGTATCGGTCTCTGGGGAGGAAGGGTGGCGCGACGAGGGAATCTGGCCCTTGGCCGACTTCGTCGACTCCGGCGGGCCCGATGCCGTGGCCATCACCCTCGAGCCCGATCCGGCCGCGCGCCTCTATCCCGCCGTCTACGTCCGGAAGGGCGGAGTGGTGGAGGAGCACCTCCTTGACCCCGATGACCTCAACGAGTACCGAGGCTCAGAGCACCGTTCCCAGCTGACCTCGATCCTCGCCCCGCTGCTGCCCGCTGGCCGGGAGCGCTGAGCGCTCCTAACGGCCACGAAGCCTCGCCGCAGGGGCGCAAGTTGACGTGGAGGAGCGCTGGACGCTCCCCAGAGCCAAGAAAAGGCATTTCCGCTCCTCAACTTGGCCGTTAGGAGCACTGAGCGCTCTCCGACTCGTTTGTTCGTGCCGGCATGGGGTCTGCCACGTGAACACCTGGTGTTCACATCGGCCAAGTTGGGCCAATTCTCGGGGCTAACGTGGCCTTCCTGAACGTCTGGTGTTCGCCGGCGCCACCGAGACCGTCGGATCGCCCCGAAGTTGGCTGATATGAACATGGAGCGTTCACGGTGCAAGCCGACTACCCTAGCCGACCATGAGCGACCTCTCCGACCCGAGTGAGCCAACCGGCCATGCCGGCCACAACGGCCACGACGGCCACGAACAGGGCGATCCGACCGAGATCGAGATCGACATGGACGACTTCGACGCCGATGCACTGAACGCGATGGTCGGCGGCGGCCTCTTCGAGGGACCGGTCCAGGCGCAGGAGGCGGGGCCGGACGAGCACGCCGGCCACGAGCACTCCCACGAGGGCGGCGAGCATGACCACAAGCACGCCGACCCGTTCGACGAGGACCAGCATCGCGAGCTGGCGGTGGGCCTCTTCAACCAGGTCTGGGAGCTGCTGCGCACGCCGAATCGGAGCCCGTTCCAGGACGACCAGATGGTCCACGCCGCCCACGCCTCGCGCTGGCATTGGGGCCAGGTGCGCCAGGGGTCGGGGCCTCAGCAGCTGGCCGTGGGGGAGTGGCAGTGCTCGCGCGTCTATGCCGTCCTGGGTCGCGGCGAGCCGGCGATGCACCACGCCCGCTCGTCGCTGGCCATCTGCCAGGAATCGGGCCTGGGCGACTGGGTCCTGGCCGCGGCCTATGAGGCGCTTGCGCGCGCGGCATGGGTGACGGGGGACCGGCAGGGATTCGGCATCTGGCTCGAGCGGGCGCAGGCCGCCACGGCTGCCATTGCGAATCCGCAAGATCGAACTGTGATCGAGCAGGACCTGGCGGGCCTGGGCCGGTAGCCGGCGCGGCTCCGCGTATTCTCGCGGGGCCATGATCAGCAGCCTCGGCGTCGCCGTTGGCGCCCTGCGTCGAGTCTTCGCCAACCCAGACATCCGCCGTGCCGAGGCGGCCTGGATGCTGGGCTGGGCATCGGAGTGGGCGTGGCTGGTGGCGCTCTGGGTGTACGCCTACAACCAGAGCGGCGTGGTGGCGGTCGGCGTCCTGGGGCTGGCCCGCACGCTCCCCGCGGCGCTCCTGGCGCCCGCGCTGTCTACGATCACCGATCGGCTGCCGCGCCATCGGGTTCTCCTTGGCGTCCACCTTGGACGGGCGACGACCGTCGGGCTGGTGGCGGTGGCGGTCCTGGCCGGCTGGCCGCTGGTGGTCTACCTGCTGGCGCCGATCGACGCGTTGTTCGGCGTGCTGCATCGGCCGACCCATGCGCCGCTGCTGCCCGCCCTGGCCCGATCGCCGGAAGAGCTGGTCGCCTCGAACGTCGCCTCGAGCACGTTCGAAGGGCTGGGCACGCTGATCGGCCCGATCGCCGGTGGCCTGTTGATCGCCTACGCGGCTCCGGTCTGGGGCTTCGTGGTGCCGGCCGGCGGCTTCGCCCTCGCCGCGCTGGCGATCAGCGGCGTCCGCCCCTCCCAGGCGCTGCGCTTCCACCCGGACCGGCCGGACCTGCTGCACACCATGTTCGGCGGGCTGCGGGCGCTGCGCGACTACCCGTCGGCCGGCCTGGTGGTGGGACTCTTCACCTCGCAGATCGTGGTGCGCGGCCTCCTCAACGTCCTGGTCGTGATCGCCGCAGTGGACCTGCTCCGCATCGGGCAGGAGGGGGTCGGCTACCTGAACTCGGCGATCGGGGCGGGAGGGTTGATCGGCGCCCTGCTGGCGGTCTCGCTGGTCGGCCGCACCCGGATGGCTCCCTCCTTCACGGCCGGCCTCGTGCTGTGGGGGTCGCCGATCCTCCTCATCGGGCTCATCCCGATCGCCGCCCCGGCCGTCCTCTTCCTTGCCATCCTGGGGCTGGGCAACGCGATCCTGGACGTCTCGGGATTCACCCTGCTGCAGCGGACGGTGCCGAACGCGGTCCGTGGACGCGTGTTCGGGGTCCTCGAAGCTGCCGTCATGCTGGGGACCGGCTTCGGCTCGGTGCTGGCGCCACCGCTCGTGCTGGTGGTTGGTTCGCGCGGGGCGCTGATCGTGACCGGCGCCCTGCTGCCGGTCCTGGCGGTCATCACCTGGCGCCAGATCTCGCGCGCGGACGCGCGCGGCGTCATCCCCGAGCGCCAGCTGGCGCTGCTGCGCGGTGTGCCGATGCTCGCCCCGCTACCGATGACCGTCCTGGAACAGGTCGCCGGCGACCTGGTGGCGGTGCGATACACCGGTGGCGACCTGATCATCCATCAGGGCGACGTGGGCGACCGGTTCTACATCCTGGCCGATGGCAGGGCGACGGTGGCGATCGACGGCCGGGTCGTGGCGCGCTTCGGGCCAGGCGACTGGTTCGGGGAGATCGCCCTGCTGCGTGACGTGCCGCGCACGGCCACCGTCACCGCCGCGGGCCCGGTCCTTGCCTACGCGCTGGAGCGGGACGCGTTCCTGGCTGCAGTGACGGGTGACCGTGAGAGCCGCACCGCCGCTGATGCGGTCGTTGAGGCGCGTCTGCGGAAACCCGCCTGAGGGCACAGCGGCTAACCTGAGCGCATGGCGCGCGTTCTCGTCCTCGGGGCTGGCTTCGGCGGCATCGCCACGGCGGTGGCGCTTCGGGGGCAGCTTGCCGAATCGGACGAGGTTGTCCTCCTCGATCAATACGACGATTTCGCCATGGGGCTGCGCAAGACATGGGCCATCCTGGGCATCTCACCGATCGCGTACGGCACCCGCTCGTTGGCCAGCCTCGCCCGGCGGGGGATCGCCTTTCGCCAGGGGCGAATTGACGGGGTGGATCCAGGATCACGCACAGCAACGGTCGACGGCGAAACGATCGAGGCCGATGCGCTTGTCCTCGCCCTGGGCGCGATCCATGACCTCGAAGCGGTTCCCGGCCTGGCCGAGCATGGGTTGAACGCATGGGACCGATTCCACCTCGACCATGTCCATGGTGTGGTCGATGCCTTCCGTGGCGGCCGGGTGCTGATCGGCATCTTCGGGACGCCGTACAGCTGCCCACCGGCTCCGTTCGAGCTGGCGATGCTCCTCAGCGACCGGAGCGACGCTCGCGGCATCGAGGCCCAGCTGACCTTGTTCGGGCCTGCCCCGATCCCGCTGCCGATCCTGGGTCAGGCTGGCGGCGCCCCGATCGTGGCCCGCCTCGTCGAGCGGGGGATCGCCTATCTGGGCGGCCGTCTGGCGACGGAGGTCTCGCGAGGAACGGTGCACCTCCAGGGAAACGAGGAGCTGCCCTTCGACGTGCTGCTGGCGGTGCCGCCGCACCGGGTTCCATCGGTCCTGGTCGAAGCCGGCCTGGCAGACGGTGGCGGCTGGGTGTCCGTCGACCGCGCGACGCTGGAGACCGGACACCCGGGCGTCTACGCGATTGGCGACTGCGTAGGGATCACCCTGGCCAACGGGCTGCCCCTCCCTAAAGCCGGCCTGTTCGCGGAGCGCCAGGGAGAAGCGGTCGCCACCCGCATCGCCGCCACCTTGCGCGGCGAGGCACCCACGACCACCTTCGACGGGAACGCGTCCTGCTTCGTCGAGATGGGCAACGGGGAGGCAAGCACTGTGCAGGGCGGGTTCTACGCCGATCCGCTTGATGTCTCGCTCACCATGCCATCAGTTGAGCAGCGAGCGGCGAAGGAACGCTTCGAGATGGAGCGCCTGGCCCGCTGGTTCGGCGCCTGAGTGGGCTTTATCGGGCTATCCTGACGTCCACGGCTGACGAACGGCCGATGACCTGAGTGGAGGAGCCCCGCCCGATGGACCTGTTGCAGCGCATTGACGAGCAGATCGCCGAGCGCCACCTGCTGACTCACCCGTTCTATACAAAGTGGCGCGAGGGAACGCTCTCCCGCGAGGCGCTGCAGGAGTACGCCCGCCAGTACTACGCCTTCGAATCGACCTTCCCGCGGCTGCTTTCGGCTTTGCACACCCGCTCGGAGCGGCCCGATGTGCGCCAGCAGATCCTGGACAACCTGTGGGACGAGGAGCACGGCGAGGTGAACCATGCCGAGCTGTGGCTGCGCTTCGGGGAGGGGATCGGGGCGGACCGGGGGTCGGTTCGGGGCGCGGAGCTCAACGATGGGACGCGCGCGCTGTTGTCGACCTACTGGTCGGCGGTGAGCGACGAGTCGCTTGCGGCCGGGATCGCCGCTCTCTACGCGTATGAGGGGCAGGTCCCCGAGGTCGCAGCCGAGAAGATCCGGGGCCTGGTCGAGCAGTACGGGGTCGACGACCCGCGGACGCTGGCCTTCTTCACGGTCCACTCCACGCT
>VBJX01000166.1 GCA_005879775.1 Chloroflexota bacterium | reverse complement strand
TCCGTGACCACCCACAGCTCCCGGAGGTCGCCGAGGCCGGTGTCGGCCGCGGCAGACACACTGGCCCGCAGCAGGGTCGTGTACTCGGCCGCCACCGCCTCCACGTTCGGGTCGGGGCGGACCACCAGTTTCTCGATGGGAATCCCATCCGTGCCCATGATCATGAGGACCCGGGTCTCCGGCACCTTCTCCGAGATCGTGCGGAGCGCGTCCCTAAAGGCGGGTACCGCCGTCACCGCGGTCCCGTAGCCGGGGCGTTCCGGCGGATGGTGACCAGGAGGTCCTCGAGACGCGCGATCGCGCTCTCGATGGCTCGGCGGCGCGTGGTGCGCTCGTCCTCGGCGGCGGCCGGAGGGACGACCGTGGGAGGGACGGACGGCGTCAGAAGCGCCCTCAGCTCCCCGAGGCGAGCCCGGCTCCGGTCGTTCTCCGGCTCGCGATGCAGCAGTTGCTGGTAGACCTCGATCGCCTTGTCCACGAAGCCCTGACGGAAGTACAGCTCGGCCAGGGTGGAGGAGGACAGGGCCGCCGTCTCGGGCGTGACGACGGGCGGCGCGGGCGGCGCCGGCGAGCCGGGGTCGGCCGGTGGTGCGGGGGCGTGGGTCGCTCGCGGAGGGTCGGGCGCCGGCGCTGGCGCGCTCCGGGGCACTGATGGCGGGGCTGCGACCGGCGCGGGCCGAGGTGCCACCGGAGCCGCGGGGACCCCGCGCCCGCCGCCTGCTGCCTCCTGCCGGCTGGCGCCGGGCGGCGGCGCTTCGACCCGCGGAGCGGAAGAAAGCGGCAGGGTAGGCGCGGACTCGTCGATCGTCCCGTCCAGCGTGACGTCCAGGGGAAGCGGGCGGAGGAGGGACGGGTCCGCGGCGGAAAGGCGCGGGCTGGCGTCGAAAGGCGCCTCGAGCTCGAAGCTCTCCTCCAACGGCTTGGCGGTGCGGTCGGTATTCACGGGCGGCGGACCGGGAGCGACGGGGCGCGACCTCATGGCGGCCACGGGGGGAGGACCCGCGGCCGGTGCGGCGGCCGGGGGAGCCCCGGGCTGGGCATGAGGGCCGCGGCCCGGCGGGCGCGGTGCCCTCGTTGCCGGAGGCGCTGGCGGTGGCGCTGCTGGAGGCGCCGCCGGACGCGGGGCTGCCGCGGGCGGTCCGCCCGCCGGCCGCCGCGGCGGAGTCAACCTCTCCTCGAGCATGCGGATCTGCGCTTCGATCTGCCGGTCCCCCGCCGCCAGCCGCAGGAGCGCCCGATACTGGAGCAGGGCGGACCCCAGGTCCCCCATGGCTTCGAGACACTCGGCGAGGAAGCGGCTCGCCAGGATGTTGTCGGGGGCGCCCCGCAGGACGGCCTCGAACTCGGCACGGGCGGCCGGAAGGTCGCCCGAGTCGAGGAGGGCCCGGCCCAGCGTCATGCGGGCCGAAGGATAGTTCGGATGAAGGGACAAGCCCGTCCGGCTGACCCGGATGGCCTCCCCGAGCTCGCCCTCCTTGCGGAGCTCTTCCGCGAGCTGGGCGAACAGGCGCGAGCCCGGCTCTTTGTCGAGGCGTCGGCGGAGCTCTTCGACGCGGGGGTTCTCAGCCACGAGTCTTCAGGACGACACCGGGCGCCACGCTAGCACGATGCCCCATCGCCGCAAAGTGTGCCCGGTCATGAGACGCGGGCCACGCCCGCTCTACTGCTGGAAGATGCCGACGACCTTCTCCTGCTGCAGGGGGTCGTTGGTCGCGTCGAAGCTGTAGGGCTTCACTGCGATCACGACCAGGCCGATTCCGAACCCAGCGGTGTACACGACCTGGACCACGCCACCGCCGTCCGACACCAGGGAGGCCGCGGTCTGGAGCGGTCCCACGACCACGCTGCCCGCGACCAGGAAGCCGTCCCCCTGGGCCAGGCGGACCACGAGCCGGCGGCCGGGCGCGGGCTGGCCGTTCTGGTCGCGCACCTGGATCCGCACCACCGACTGGCTCACCCCGTCTGCGTTCAGGGTGTCGGGAGAGGCCTGCATCTGCAGGGAGAGGCCTCCCTCGGAGGGCCCGACCAGGGCGGGAACGTCCGCACTCCCAGGATGGACCCGTGCGTTCTTTTCCGGAGGTTGGCAAATCGCATGAGACCCATCTCCCGTTAGTTGCTGCCCGCCAAGGGGCAGTCGGTGCTGGTGTTCGTGAAGTCCGCGAAGTCGATCTGCAGCCGCCCCGTGGCCGTGTTCGTGGTCGCGCCGGTCGTGGTTCGAGCGTGGAGGGTGATCTCCGCGAACATGGTGACGATGAAGGCCCCGCCTCCGTTCACCAGCTGGCTGATGGGCGGCTCGAGCTTGGCCTGCCGCCGGACCACTTCGATGTTCACGTTGGTCGCTTCTCCGCCGATGACCTCGAACGCGAGGCTGCCGCTGATCCGGTAGGGGACGTCCACGCCCTCGACGCCTCGGCCGTCCGAG
>VBJX01000167.1 GCA_005879775.1 Chloroflexota bacterium | reverse complement strand
GTAGGCGTGTGGACGGTGTGGACTGCCCTGCGTGTTCGTGCTGAAGGCACCTGCGGAAAACTGCCCTCCGGTGGTGGATCAACGACATCTGTGGTCTGAACGGCCGGTGCAGATCTGCCGATGGTCGGTGGATTGTGGCGCCATGGGCAGGTCGGAGGACGATCGGGTTGTCCACACCAGGGGGTTGATATCCACGAGATCGGGCTTCTTTTCCACGCGGAGCCGCCCCCGGGAGACAGGGTCACTCGGAGTAGATCATCTCCCGCACGGCGCTGATCTCCCGACGCATCTCGTCGTTCTCGGCCAGCTCGCGCGCGATCTTGTCGTAGGCGTGCAGCACGGTGGAATGGTCGCGCCCGCCAAGCTCGGCGCCGATCCGCAGCAGCGAGATGTCGGTCTCCTCGCGGATCAGGTACATCGCGATCTGGCGCGGCACGACGATCGCCTTGTCGCGCTTGCTGGAGCGCAGCTGGTCCAGGTTGACCCCGTAGTAATCGGCCACGGCGCGCACGATGCGCTGGGGCGTGATCGATCGCTTCTTGGGGTTGTACATCACGTTGGAGAGAACTGCGCTGGCCAGCTCGTTGTTGATCGGCATCCCGGACATCGAGGCATAGGCGACGACCCGGTTGAGCGCTCCCTCGAGCTCGCGCACGTTGCTCACCACCTTGCGGGCGATGAACTCGATCACCTCGCCCGGGATCATGTTCAGCTGCTCTTCCGCCTTGCTGCGCAGGATGGCGATGCGCGTCTCGAGGTCGGGCGGGGTGAGGTCGGCGATCAGGCCCCACTCGAAGCGAGAGCGGAGCCGTTCCTCGAGGGTGGTGATCGCCTTCGGCGGGCGGTCGCTGGAGAGGACGATCTGCTTGCCCGCCTCGTGGATCGTGTTGAAGGTGTGGAAGAACTCCTCCTGGGTCCGCTCGCGCTCGGCGATGAACTGGATGTCGTCGATGAGGAGCACGTCGATCCGTCGGTAACGGTTGCGGAAGTCCTCCATGCGCTGCTCGCGGATCGAGTTGATGAAGTCGTTGGTGAACTTCTCGCTGGTCGCGTACAGGACCCGCTTGCGGGGAAACTTGGCGGAGACCGCGTTGCCGATGGCATGCATCAGGTGGGTCTTCCCCAGCCCCACCCCGCCGTAGAGGAAGAGAGGGTTGTAGGCGTGCCCGGGGCGCTCGGCGACCGAGAGGGCAGCGGCGTGGGCCAGGCGGTTGGCGCTGCCAACGATGAAGTTGCTGAACGTGTAGCGACTGTTGAGGTTGACCGTGTTGCCGCCGGCCGAGGCAGGCGGCAGGGGGAGCGACTCCTCGTCGGCCTGGGAGGGGACGGGGCCTGGCGCATCGGCCACCACGAACTCGACCTGGACCGATCCGCCCACCACGCGGGCCACGGTCTGGCTTATGAGTGTTCGGTATCGGTTGTCGAGCCAGTCACGGGCGAAGCCGTTCGGCGCAGCGATGCGATAGCGGTTCTCGTCGATCTCGACGAGCGACGTGTCCTTCAGCCAGGTCTCGAAGTTGGCGGGTGAGAGCGAGACCTGGAGCTCTCCGAGGACGGCACGCCAGACCTGCTTCGCATCCATCAATAGCCGTCTCCCAACCGATCGATCGAGGTTCGCCGGAGTCCCGTCAGGGTCTCCCTCGGGGCGCACGGGTCCCGGTCAATGGGTCTCCGGCCTCGGGGGTCGCGGTAGTGTAGCAGCAGCCTTTCGGAGCCGGCAATGGATTTCCGAAGGGAATGTGAGAAACGCCTTCCGGAGAGGCCCGCCAGGGGCCGTCCGAGTGTTTGACACTCCACGACGGGCGTCAGTAGAATCGCCGGGCAGAGCGAGACGGGCCGACCAGAGGCCATCGCGTGAGGCTGGCGATGTCGCCAGCCGTTCGTGTGTTTGTGGACCCTCACTCGCCGCCGCTGAACGAAGGACAGCACGCCGCCGATGAAACGGACCTACCAGCCCAAGAAGCGCGCCCGGAAGCGGGAACACGGCTTCCGCGCTCGCATGGCTTCGAAGGGTGGTCGCCGCGTGCTTGCCCGCCGCCGGGCGAAGGGGCGCACCAAGCTGAGCGCCTGACGGCGACGAGGTCTCAGGTGCCGCCACTCACCGTGCTTCGGCGCAAGGCGGACTTTGACGCCGTCGGCCGCCGTGGAACCGTTCGCACCACCCGACTGCTCGTCCTGCGATCGCTGCGGACGAACCGATCGGAGACGCGGGTCGGGCTCAGCACACCGCGCACCCTCGGGGGCGCGGTTCAGCGCAATCGGGTACGGCGCCGTCTGCGCGAGCTGGTTCGCGAGCGGCTGGAGGCGATTGGGTTCAGAAGCGGCAGCGGCAAGCCACGCGGAGCTCCGCGACGCAGTTCGATCGCTCCTGGAGCGCTCGGAGATCGGTGAATGAGGAAGATCGGGCTGGGACTGATCATCGCCTACCGGAAGCTGACGGGCTGGATGCCGCCCAGCTGCCGGTACACGCCCAGCTGCTCCGAGTACACCTACGTGGCCATCGAGCGCTACGGCCTGCTGCGTGGCTCGTGGATGGGCGCCCGCCGCATCGCCCGTTGCCATCCGCTCCACCCGGGCGGCTACGACCCGGTCCGCTAGCGAGCCAACCTTGACGACCCTGATCGGCGCCGGCTTCCTCGGGATCGAGCATTTCACTCCCCCGTGGGACGTCTTCTTCCTGCCGCTCTTCAACCTGCTCGTCGGCGTCTACGACCTTCCCATCACCGACTTTGCGCTGGCGATCATCGTCTTCACGATCGTCATCCGGACCCTGCTGGCACCGCTCTTCGTGCGCCAGATCCGCT
>VBJX01000005.1 GCA_005879775.1 Chloroflexota bacterium | reverse complement strand
GGCGATGCCTCCACGAGCAGCGGAGCTCGAGTCGAGCGACTGACTCAGCGCGGCTGGAGAGCCCGGCCGGCGCTGGAGAGCCCGGCGACACGTAACGGGTAAGGCACCGGTGCGCCAACCTTCGCCGCGTCAAGGGTCGTCGTGCAGCACGAAGGGACCTGACGCCAGCGCGGCGCTCGCGGTAGCCTCTTGCTCGGACGGCGCACCGACTCAGCCTGGGTGCGCCCAAGCAGGTGAGGGTCCGTGCCATTCGACTGGCTCGCCGCCCCTGACTATCACCTTGCCCGGCTGATCGTCGGGCGGGGCTTGGCGGTGATCTACCTGGTCGCCTTCCTGGTGGCCCTGCGCCAGTTCCGCCCTCTCCTCGGCGAGGGCGGGCTCCTCCCAACGCCCGCCTACCTCCACGCCCACACCTTCCGCACCTCGCCGAGCATCTTCCACTTCCACTACTCGGATCGGGCCCTGGCCGCAGCCAGCTGGATCGGAATCGCGGTCTCGGCTGCACTCCTCATCGGCCTCCCCCAGGCCGGGCCCCTCCCACTGACGATGCTCGCGTGGCTGGTCCTGTGGGCGCTCTACCTGTCGATCGTGAACGTGGGACAGACCTTCTACGCTTTCGGCTGGGAGTCGCTCCTCTGCGAGGCCGGCTTCCTGGCCATCTTCCTGGGCAACGACGCCACCGCGCCCCCGGCGCTGGTTCTCATCGGCTTCCGCTGGCTGGCGTTTCGCGTCGAGTTCGGCGCGGGGCTGATCAAGATGCGCGGCGACCAATGCTGGCGCGACCTCACCTGCCTGGACTACCACCACGAAACCCAACCGATGCCCAACCCCCTCAGCTGGTACTTCCACCGCGTCCCGAAGCGGCTTCATCGGCTGGAGGTTCTGGGCAACCACGTCGCGCAGCTGTTCGTGCCGTTCGGTCTCTTCATGCCGCAGCCGGTGGCCGGTATCGCCGCCGCCTACATGATCGCGACCCAGCTCTACCTGGTCGTGAGCGGCAACTACGCCTGGCTCAACTGGGTCACCATCATGGCCGCGGCTGCGGCGTTGCCAGATTTCCTCTTTAGCCCGATCCTGGCCATCGGCCCGCCGGCATTCGACGTGCAGCCGGTCTGGTACGCCGCCGCCGTCATCGGATTGGCGGTGGTGGTCGTCGCTCTCAGTTGGTGGCCGGTGCGCAACATGCTCGGCCCACGGCAGCTGATGAATGCCTCCTTCAACCAGCTGCACATCGTCAACACGTACGGGGCGTTCGGGAGCGTGACCCGCCACCGCGACGAGGTGGTGATCGAGGGCACGGAGGAGCCAACCGGGACCGATGAAGCCACCTGGCGCGAGTACGAGTTCAAGGGCAAGCCCGGTGACCCGACGCGCCGCCCGCCGCAGGTCGCCCCCTACCACCTTCGACTCGACTGGCTGATGTGGTTCCTGCCGCTCTCGCCCGGCTACGGTGACGTGTGGTTCATCCGCTTCGTGGACCGCCTGCTGCGCAACGATCCGGCGATCCTGGGCCTCTTGCGCCGCAATCCCTTCGCGGAGCGTCCGCCGGCCGTCATCCGCGCGCGCCTGTACCGGTACCGTTACACCTCATGGCGCGAGCGGCGGCGCACCGGAGCGTGGTGGGTGCGGCAGCCGATCGGCGAGTACCTTCCTCCTGTGGCGCTGCACGAGACGGCAGCTGATGGCTGACCGATACGACGCGGTCGTGGTCGGCAGCGGCCCCAACGGGCTGGCGGCCGCGATCACGCTTGCCCAGGCCGGGCGCTCTGTCGTCGTCTTCGAGGCGGCCTCGACGATCGGTGGTGGGATGCGCTCAGCGGAGCTGACGCTTCCCGGCTTCGTGCATGACGTGTGCAGCGCGATTCACCCGCTCGCCAAGGCTTCGCCGTTCTTCGCCGGCCTGGGGCTGGAGCGCCACGGCCTGGAGTGGATCGAGCCGCCGGTGCAGCTCGCCCACCCGCTCGACGACGGGTCCGCCGCCCTCGTCTGGCGGGATCTGGAGCAGACCGCCGCGGGCCTGGAGGGAGACGGGGCGGCTTACCGCCGCCTGATCGGGCCAACGGTGAGAGGCTGGAACGGGCTGATCGGCGATGTGCTGGCGCCGTTCCACATTCCGCTCCAGCCCGCGCGAGCCTTCCGCCTGGCGCGCTTCGGCCTCGATGCCCTCCAGCCTGCCCGCTGGCTGGTGCGCTCGCTGAGGGAGCCGCAGGCACGGGGCCTCTTCGCCGGGGCGGCGGCGCATTCGATGCTGCGCCTGGGCGAGCCGATCAGCGGGGCGGCGGGGATCATCTTCCTGTCGAGCACGCACGCGGTCGGCTGGCCGATCGCTGCCCGCGGCTCATCGCACCTGGCCGATGCCCTCTCCGCTGTGCTCCACGAGGCGGGCGGCGAGGTCGTCACGGATCGGCGGATCGAGGCCCTCGAGGAGCTGCCACCACATCGGGCTGTGTTGTTCGACGTGACCCCGAAGCAGCTGCTGGCCATCACCGGCGCCCATTTCCGCGATGGCTATGCGAACCGCCTGCGGAGCTACCGCTACGGGCCGGGCATCTTCAAGGTCGACCTGGCGCTGGACGGCCCCATCCCGTGGCGCAATCCCGCGGTGGCTGAGGCCGGGACGGTGCACCTGGGCGGCACGTTCGAGGAGATCGCGGCGGGGGAGACGGCCGTCAGCCGGGGGCGGATGCCGGAGCGCCCGTTCGTCCTCCTCGCCCAGCACAGCCTCTTCGACGCGTCGCGCGCGCCGGAGGGGAAGCACACGGTCTGGGCGTATTGCCACGTTCCGAATGGCTCGACGGAGGACGCCAGCGAAAAGATCATCAACCAGATCGAACGCTTCGCCCCCGGCGTGCGGGATCGGATCATCGGGCGGCATGTGATGGGGCCGGCGGCGCTGGAGGCGTACGACGCCAATTACGTGGGCGGCGATATCAACGGCGGACGCCAGGACCTCGGCCAGCTTTTCACCAGGCCCGGAATCCGAATCGACCCGTACAGCACTCCGGACCCGGCCCTCTTCATCTGCTCGTCGTCCACGCCGCCAGGGGGTGGCGTGCACGGCATGTGCGGCCACCACGCCGCGCGCTCGGCACTCCGGGGGGTGCTTCGCTAGCCTCTCGGCAGCTCTACCGGCGGCCGACCCGGCCGGGGTTTAGTCACCTGGTAACTCAGATGGCGCACGACCAGGGACCTCCTGCGCCTTTTCAGTCGCGTGGCGACTAACGAGCGCGAGAAACCCCCCGATCGGGTCCTTCCGGCACTTTTTGAGTCACGGGGCGACTAAGCGGCGGCGTGCGTGCGCGCCTCCGGATCGGACCCATCGGCGCAAATCGAACTTAGACTGAATCCAGTCAAAACCACGGAGGCCAATGATGCGAAGGATCGTGGCGGGGCTGTTCATCTCGCTTGACGGCGTTGCCGAGAACCCAGGCGAGTGGCAGATCGACCTCATGGATGACGAGGCCGGAGCCGATGTCGGGAGAGGGCTGGAGGAGGCCGATACGATCCTCCTCGGCCGTCGCACCTTCGAGGAGTTCGCCGCCTACTGGCCGAGCGCTCCGGCCGATGACCCTTTCAGCGCCTACATCAACAACACACCGAAGCTGGTCGTGTCGAACACGCTGACCTCGGTCGACTGGCAGAACAGCTCGATCATCTCAGGCGACGTTAGCGGCCAGCTCAGCGCCCTCAAGGAGCAGGACGGCAAGAACCTGGGGATCACCGGCAGCTTGACCCTCGTCCGCTCGCTCCTGCGCGACGGCCTGCTCGACGAGCTGCGGCTGCAGGTCTACCCGATCGTGCTGGGCAAGGGGAAGCGCCTCTTCGACGATTCGATCGACAAGCTGCCGATGAAGCTCGTCGACTCGAAGATCACCAGCAAGGGGATCGCGATCCTGCACTACCAGCCTGCGCCGAGCTGACCACGACCAAACAGCCGTAGGTTCCAGCGCGCTCATGGGGAGGCCAGCCGCTGTCACGGCCCTTCGTGCTGCACGAAGCGGTCTGACGCGGCCAGGGCCGGCAGACGGCCGCCCGCCGAACGCGCCACCCGCACGCGCCCCAGTACCTATGGCTCGGTGCGCTCCAGCGAAATCGGGTATGATTTCGAAAACGTGTTCGATTGGCGCTCCGGTCCGCGCCGCGGTCTGACACCCGCCCCGATCCCGATTCAACCATCGCCCTGACCGGGCCCCGCAAATCCGCGGGAGGGCCTCGTCAGGAGTTTTCCTTGTCTTTCTCAACGCTCGGGCTGCGGCCCGAACTGCTCCGTGCCGTCGCGGCACAGGGCTACACCGATCCAACCCCGGTCCAGCGCGAAGCAATTCCGCTCGTGCTGGCCGGCCGTGACCTACTGGCCGGCGCCCAGACCGGCACCGGCAAGACCGCTGCCTTCGTGCTGCCGATGCTCCAGCGCCTCGCCGCAACCGCTCAGCCCCAAGACCAGCGGCGGCGCATTCGCGCCTTGATCGTGGTTCCCACTCGGGAGCTCGCGATCCAGGTCGAAGAGAGCGTCCGCGTCTACGGCGCCAACGCGCTTCGATCGACTGCCATCTACGGCGGCGTCGGCTTCGGAGGCCAGATCAACACAGTGCGACGCGGTCCGGAGATCGTGGTCGCCACCCCAGGACGGCTGCTCGACCACAGCCGCCAGCGCACCATCGACCTGGGCGCGGTCGAGATCCTGGTTCTCGACGAAGCCGATCGAATGCTCGACATGGGCTTCATTCGCGACATCCGCTCGATCCTCGCCCTGTTGCCTGCTCGCCGGCAGAACCTCCTCTTCAGTGCCACGTTCTCGAAGGAGATCCGCGCGCTGGCGGAAGGGATGCTCGACCGCCCCGCATCGGTCCAGGTCACCCCGCGCAACACGCCAACCGACCTGGTCCGCCAGGTCGTGCATCCGGTCGACCGCGGCCGCAAGCGCGAGCTGCTCTCGCACCTGGTGCGGACGCATGCCATCGACCAGGCGCTGGTCTTCACCCGCACCAAGCACGGCGCCAACAAACTGGCCGAGCAGCTTTGGCAGGACGGCATCGCCACCGCGGCCATCCACGGCAACAAGTCGCAGCCGCAGCGCATCCGAGCCCTCGCCGACTTCAAGGCAGGCAAGGTGACGCTGCTCATCGCCACCGAGGTCGCGGCCCGCGGCCTGGACATCGAGCAGCTGCCGCACGTCGTCAACTTCGAGCTGCCGATGGTGGCCAATGACTACGTCCATCGCATCGGGCGCACAGGGCGAGCGGGCGTGGAAGGCGATGCCATCTCGCTGGTCTGCGTCGACGAGGCACCCATGCTGCGCGAGATCGAGCGGCTGCTCGGCTCGCCCATTCCGTCGGAGGTCATCGCAGGCTTCGAGCCAGACCGATCCATCCCAGCCCAACCAATCCGTATTCGCACCGGCGGCGGCGGTCCGGGCCGTCAGCGGCCTCGCACCTCGGGTGGCCGCGGGGCACCGACGAGCCAGAACCGCCCGCGCCGATTCGGTCAGCGCGGTGGGCGCCCGACACCTGCCGCCGCCACCACTTCCGGTCGCTGGGTGAGCCTTCCCGGAGAACGGACCCGCCGCTAGGCAGTCTCGCAGCCACCCGGTGGCTATAACGGCGAAGTTCGGCTGATTTTGGCGGGCTGCGTCTTCAAATAGCCACCCGGTGGGCGCCCCGGGCCGGAACCCGCCCGATCGTCCCCGTTGTAGCCACCGGGTGGCTACGCGCCCCAGCTACGCCGCGGCGCCCACTGCAAGACCGCGGACCCGCAGCCTCAGTACTTGCGCTCCGCCCGGGAGAGCACCCGTTTGCGCAGGCGGATCGCAGCCGGCGTGACCTCCACCAGCTCATCGGCCGCGATGAACTCGATGGCAGACTCCAGGGTCACCGGCCGCGGCGGCGTCAGCCGCAGCGACTCGTCATGGGCATGGGTGCGGATATTCGAGAGCTGCTTGGACTTGGTGGCGTTGACGTGCATGTCATCCGGGCGCGCGTTCTCACCCACGATCATGCCCTCGTAGACCTCGACTCCTGAGCCGATGAACAGCTCCCCGCGCTCCTCGAGGTTGATCAGCGCGTAGGCGTTCGACACGCCGAGACGGTCCGCCACCAGCACCCCGCTGGTCCGATGCGTCACATCGCCGGCCCACGGCCCATATCCTTCCCCGATCTGGTGCATCAGGGCGGTGCCGCGGGTATCGGTCATCAGCTGCCCGCGGTAGCCAATCAGGCCGCGGACCGGGATGATGTACTCGAGGCGGGCTCGGCCATCGGCATCGGTCGACATCTGCTCCAGGCTGCCTTTGCGGCCCGCCAGCGCGGACTGCACGGCACCGATGAACTCCGGGGGGATGTCGATCGTGACCCGCTCGTAGGGCTCGGACGGCTCGCCGTCGCGCTCGCGCAGGATCACCTCCGGCCGCGAGACCGTCAGCTCGTATCCCTCGCGCCGCATCTGCTCGATGAGGACGGCCAGCTGCAGCTCGCCGCGACCACGCACCTCGAACGTATCGGCCGATTCAGTGGGGGCGATCTCGATCGAGACATTGCCGAGCACCTCGCGATCCAGGCGCTGCTAGATCTGGCGGCTGGTGACGTACTTCCCGTCGCGCCCCGCCAGCGGCGAAGTGTTGACCCCGAAGGTCATGCGCAGCGTGGGCGCGTCGACGTCCAGGCGGGGGAGCGGGCGCGGGTCGGCGGGATCGGTGATCGTGTCGCCGATCGTCACCTCCGGCAGGCCGGCCACCGAGACGATATCGCCGGCGCTCGCCTCGCCAATGTCGATGCGGTCGATCCCGTGCGCGGTCTGCAGGCTGGTCACCGTTCCCTGCAATGTGACCGTGCGGCCCGGCTGCACGGATCCGGCAGCATCGTCCTCTTCCTCGCGCAGCACCGATACCCGCTGGCCCATCCGGATCGTGCCGTTGCGTATGCGACCGACCGCCATGCGGCCCACATAGTCGTTGGCCGACAGGTTGGTGACCAGCAGCTGCAGCGGGTGGCCCTCCTCGTACGTCGGCGGGGGAGTGACCTCCACCAGCAGGTCGAGGAGCGGCTTCAGATCGGTCCCGGGCTTCGAGAGGTCTCGCGTGGCGGTGCCGGCCTTGGCGTTGGTGTAGACCACCGGGAACTCGATCTGGTGATAATCGGCTCCGAGGTCCATGAACAGCTCGTAGACGTCGTCGAGGACCTCGGATGGGCGTGCGTCGGATCTGTCGATCTTGTTGAGCGCCACGATCACCGGCAGGTGCCGTTGCATGGCCTTCTGCAGGACGTATCGGGTCTGAGGGAGCGGGCCTTCCGAGGCGTCCATCAGGAGGAGCACCGCGTCGACCATCAGGAGGCCACGCTCCACCTCTCCCCCGAAGTCGGCGTGGCCGGGGGTGTCGACGATGTTCAGGTGCACGCCGGCGTAGTCGACGGTCGTCTGCTTGGCGAGGATCGTGATCCCCTTCTCGCGCTCGAGGTCGCCGGAATCCAGGACCCGATCGACCAGCGTCTCGTTGGAGCGGAAGGTGCCAGTCTGGCGCAGGAGTCCGTCGACCAGCGTCGTCTTGCCGTGGTCGACGTGAGCAATGATCGCCACGTTCCGGACGTCGTGACGCACGGCGAGGTTGGGGGTCTGCACGCTGGTCATGGGCGAAGGATCGTACCCGGCTCGGCGGAATTGCGTTCGGCGCCGGTCAGCAGGTGGGTGAGCGCCTCCGAGCGGGAGTCTGGACGGCTGCCAGCGTCCGCTTCAATACGGGGGTCGTGGTGGTGATCGCCACGCAGCCCTAAGCCAGGCGGGCTAGCCGGTGCTTGGGGCGAGCCGCAGGAAGCCTCCCATCGGCTCGGCCTGGACGGTGAGGCTGACCCCGGACTCCGCTGCCTCGCGCTGCATCTGCTCCACCGCGGCCGGGCTGGCCTGACCGTAGATCTCCCAGCCCGTCGGCTGGATGTACTCGTAGATCGCTCTCGAGCGCTCGTCGGCTCCTTCGAAGTGGCGGTCCATGGCATCGGCGTCGGCGAAGACGTGGACGATGGTCGCCTGGTCGTGGGCGCCGTCCGCGTACAGCTCGAACATGAGAGTGCGCGGCCTGGTTGGCTCGAGCTGGGCGACAATGCTCGTCCATCCCTCGCGGAGGCGCTGGTCCCCGCCCTCCTTCACCCGGAAATGGCTGATGAAGACGACCGGCTCGGCCATTGCTGTCCTCCTGCGTTCGTAGCGACCAACGTCCGTGGCGACCAGCGTCGAACCTTGGCCGGGCGCGCGTCAAGGGTCTTCGTGCTGCACGAGGAGCTCCGACAGGCGAGGGTCCTCCCGGCGCGGCCTGCTTCACACACCTGTAGCCTTGGCGTCCAACCACCCGACAGGAGAAACCCGTGCTGTCCTGGGACGATTTCGCCGCGGCCTCCCCCGAGCTGGCTGACAAGGGTCGCCGGCTCCTCGAGCGACCTGACTTCGGCGGTGCGCTCCTCGCCACTGTTCGCGATGACCTGGCACCCCGCGTCCATCCCATCTCGCTGGCGATCGTCGATGGGCGGCTGATGGCCTTCCTGATCGTCGGCTCCGGCAAGGTCGCCGACCTGGAGGCCGATGGGCGCTACGCGCTCCACGCGCACCAGGACCCGGCCACCCCGCACGAGTTCCAGGTGCGCGGCCGTGCCCGCGAGGTCACCGATCCGGTCGCCCGCTCCGCGGTCGCCGCCAACTGGAAATTCGAGGCCGATGACGGCTATCGGCTCTTCGAATTCCTGATCGAGCACGCCATCTACGGTGAGCGAGCCGATCCCAATGACTGGCCGCCGGTCTACACCTCCTGGAAGGCCGGTAGTTGACCGCGCGCCCGACCAACCCTGGCCAATCCCGGACATGCAGGCAGCCACCATGCTCCGGTGGGCGCGACATCTCGAGGGTCTGACTCAGCGTGAGCTGGCGGAACGAGCCGAGGTCCCACAGGCGACTGTGGCGCGCATCGAGTCAGGTCAGATTACTCCCCGGATCGACACGGTCGAAAAGTTGCTGCGTGTGGTCGGCCACGAGCTGACGATTGAGCCGCGCCCTGGCGCCGGCGTGGACATGAGCCAGATCCGCGAGCTGCTGCGACTCACCCCCGCTCAGCGGCTTCAGCTGGCGACCAAGGACGCGGCTGGACTGGACCGTCTTCTGGCCGAGTCCGGGCGGCTCTGAGCACCTGTTGACCACCACTCCCAGCTTCGAGCCGCGCCGCATCCTTGAAACGCTGAAGCGGCACGGCGTGCGTTTCGTGGTCGTCGGGGGCATTGCAGCACGGGTGCTGGGATCCCCATCGATCACCCGCGATCTCGATATCTGTTATGCCCGCGATCCCGCCAACCTCACGAGGCTCGCAGCGGCCCTAGCGGACCTGCATGCACAGCTGCGCGGCGCCGATCCTGACCTGCCCTTCCAGCCATACGCTCGCACTCTGAAGGCAGGTGACACATTCACCTTTACGACGGATGAAGGCGATTTCGACATCCTGGGTACGCCTGCAGGCACCGGTGGCTATGGCGACCTCGTCCGCTCGGCCAACCCGACGGATCTGGGTGGCCTGTCGGTGCCAATAGCGTCGCTCGACGACCTGATTCGCATGAAGCGGGCCGCCGGGCGGCCACGCGATCGGGCCGAGCTGGAGATCCTGGGGGCGCTGCGCGAGGAGATCGAGCGGGGTTGATGACCGGGTGTGCTATGTTATGCGCATTCATTAGCACACTAATCCGGGAGGAACAGAAATGGCCCTGGCGCGGACCAACCTGACGCTTCCTGAGGAGCTGATGCGGGAGGTCGACGCCCTGGCGGGTCCCCGCGGGCGGTCCCGGTACGTCGCAGAAGCAGTCGCCCAGCGGGTCAAGCGTG
>VBJX01000004.1 GCA_005879775.1 Chloroflexota bacterium | reverse complement strand
AGCTAGGCCGCGCTCTCGCTGGGCGGCTCACTGCGCTCCGCGGGCGGCGCCGTGGCCTCGAGGCCCAGGGCATCGCGGATCTGCTCGGCGATGCCGTCGGCATCGATCCGCTGCTGGCGGCGCAGCTCGTCGACGGCGCCGTGGTGCACGAACCCCTCCGCCAGCGCCACCTTGAGCAGCGGGACGCGAACATCGGCGCGGTTGAGGGCGTCGAGCACGCCGTCGCCGAAGCCGCCCATGGCGGCGCTCTCCTCGGCCGTCACCACCAGCCGGCGGCCGACGGCCTGGGCAGTGATGAGCCGCTCGTCCAGCGGCTTCGCCCACCGGGCATTGATGACCGTGGCGGCCAGGGCGTGGTCGCGCTCCATCGCGTCGGCGACCTGCAGGAGCCGCTGGACGATCGGCCCGAAGCCCACCAGGAGCAGGTCTCCCCCGCTGCGCAGCACCTCGCCGCGTCCGATCTCGAGCGGCTCGCCGTCGCGATCGGCCAGGCCTTCGCCGGGGTCTCGCGGGTAGTGGAGGCTGATCGGGCCTTCATGGGCCAGGGCGGTGACCACCATGTCGCGCAGCTCCTGCTCGTCCTTGGGCGAGCCGATCGCCAGGTTCGGCAGGGAGCGCTGCGCCGAAAGGGTGAACATCCCCTGGTGGCTGGTGCCGTCCTCGCCCACCAGCCCGGCGCGGTCGATGGCCAGCAGCACCGGCACGTCGTTCTGGCAGATGTCGTGCACCAGCTGGTCGTAGGCGCGCTGCGAGAAGGTCGAGTAGAGCGCGACGACGGGCCGCTTGCCGCCGAGCGCCAGGCCGACGGCCATGGTGACCGCGTGCTGCTCGGCGATCCCCACGTCGAAGAAGCGCTCAGGGAAGCGGGCCGAGAAGCGCGAGAGGCCGGTCCCGGTGGGCATCCCGGCGGTGATGGCACAGATCCGCTCGTCGTCGGCCGCAAGGCGAATCAGCTCCTCGGAAAAGGTCGCCGTATAGGTCTTCGGGCGGCGCCGGGGCTCGCTCTCGGGCGGCAATGGCTCCTCGGTGGGGTCGATCAGGCACAGGTCGATCGGCGGCAGGCTCGCCCCGTGGAAGCTGACGCTGTCGAGCTCGGCGGGCGCATACCCCTTGCCTTTGAGCGTCTTGACGTGGACGAGGACGGGGCCGGGAAGCGCGAAGGCTCGTTCGAAGACCTGCTCCATCTCGGCCACGTCGTGGCCGTCCAGGACGCCGATGTAGGTGATCCCCATGTCCTCGAAGAAGCCGACCTTGGCCCAGGAGCGCTTGAATCCCTCCTTGGTGAAGGCCAGGACCCGGAAGAGAAGGTTGCCGATCAACGGGATGCGCGGCAGCACCCGCTGGGTCGCCGACTTCGTCCCCTGGTAGGCGCGGGTCAGGCGCAGCTTGTTGAGGCGCGTCGAGATCCCACCCACCGACGGGCTGATGCTCATCTCGTTGTCGTTGAGCACGATCAGGAGCCGATGTTTCGCGTCGCCAAGGTGGTTCAGTGCCTCCATCGTCAGCCCGCTCTGCAGGGCGGCGTCCCCGACGCAAACCGCGATCCGCTGGCGCCGCGCCGGGTCGCTGTTGGATCGAAGGTCGCGGGCGGCGGCCAGACCCACGCTGATGCTCACCCCGGTGCCGGCATGCCCACCGTCGAAGACGTCGTGCTCGCTCTCCGTCCGGCGCGGGAAGCCGCCCACGCCGTCCACCTGGCGCAGGGTGTGGAAGCGCTCGTAGCGGCCGGTGAGGAGCTTGTGGGCGTACGCCTGGTGGCCGGTGTCCCAGACGATCCGATCGCGTGGCGAGTCGAGCACCCGATGCAGCGCCAGCGTGATCTCGACCGTCCCCAGCGAGCTCGCCAGGTGGCCGCCGGTGCGCTTGACGGTGCGGATCATCTTGTCGCGGAGCTCGGCGCTGAGCCACGAGAGCTCGGCGGGCGACATTCCGCGCAGTTCAGACGGGTCGGTCAGCTTCTCCAGGATCGGCCCGTGTTCGGCGGGTTGCATCGGCGCGAAAGTATAGACCGATGCCTTCGGACTCCCCTCAGGCGGGTTTATCGGCCTCTCCGCTCTGATCGCCGGCCTCGCCGGACTCGGCGCCTCCGGCGGCCCCGCTCCCCTCGAGCAGGCCGCGACCGAGCTGCGAGATCGTCAGCTCAGCGTCACGCAGGCGTCCCTCGGCCGCGGCATGCAGGCGCAGCGCCTCCCGGTAGCGGGCGATGCTCTCCTCGAGCGGAAGGTTCCCCGCCTCGAGGGCCTGCACGATGCGCTGCAGTTCGGCCACCAGCTCGTCGAAGGGGCGCGCCGCCAGCTCGTCCGCCGGCTTCGGGTCGGTGCTCACAACGGCTCCTCTCCCTCACGCGTCAGCCCCTCGACCCGGGTCGTGAGGCGACCGCGGGCGACGACCACCTCCAACGGGTCGGCGATGGTGGCCTGCTTGGGATCGCGCACGATCGTGCCGTCGGCCAGGCGGGCGATGGCGTAGCCGCGCTCCAGGGTCGCGGCCGGGGAGAGGGCGCGCAGCGCATCTGCCAGGGCCCCCAGCGAGGCGCGTTTGCGCTCGGTGGCACTCATCAGCGCGCGGTGCCCGCGGTCGAGCAGGTCTCCGGCGCGCTGCCGAGCGACAGCCGTCTCCGGACGGAGGCCGCCCAGGGCGCGCGCCTCGGCCTCGAGGAAGCGGCGCCGCTCGGCCAGGCGGCTCATGAGGGCCACCGAGCCCCGATCGCGTAGCCGGGCCAGGATGCCGGGGAGCTGCCCGAGGTCGGGAACCGCCTGCTCGGCGGCCGCCGACGGGGTGGGAGCGCGCAGGTCGGCGGCAAAGTCGGCCAGGGTGACGTCCGACTCGTGGCCGACGCCGACCACCACCGGAACCGGCGAGGAGGCCACGGCCCGCACCACCCGCTCCTCGTTGAACGACCAGAGGTCCTCCAGCGAGCCGCCGCCGCGGGCCAGGATGATCAGGTCCACCGTCGAATCCGCGTACAGGCGCTGCAGCGCCCGGACGATCGCGCCGGAGGCGGTCGGGCCCTGGACGATGCTCGGGGAGAGGACCAGCTCGCCGATCGGGTAGCGGCGGCGCATCACGTTGCCGATGTCGCGCCAGACCGCGCCCACCGGGGAGGTGACGACCCCGATGCGGCGCGGCCAGCGCGGCAGCTCGCGTTTGCGCGACGCCTCGAAGAGCCCTTCGGCCGCGAGCTTGGCGCGCAGGGCCTCGTAGCGCTGGTGAAGGTCGCCTGCGCCCGCCGGCGTGACCGACTCGACGTAGAGCTGGTAGATCCCCTGTGGCTCGTAGGCGCGGACGCGGCCATGGCAGATGACCTGCATCCCGTGCTCCGGCCGCACGGCGACCCGCGCCAGCTCCTCGCGGAAGAGGACGGCGCGGACCTGGCTGGCCGCATCCTTCAGGGTGAAGAAGCAATGGCCCGATGGCGGGAAGGTGGGCTGGCTCACCTCGCCCTCGACCCATACATCGGCCAGGGTGGGATCCCCATCGAGCAGGCTTCGCACGCGGCGGTTGAGGTCGGTGACGCGCAGGATTCGCGGCGCGGCCCTCGGCGCCTCCCAGAGCGTGACCTGCTCGCCGCTCATCGCCTGCCCATCACTGCAGGCGCGTCACGTACTCGCCGTTGCGGGTGTCGATGCGCAGCATGTCTCCCTCGTTGACGAAGAGGGGCACCTGCACCACCAGGCCGGTCTCGACGGTGGCGGCCTTGCGGGCGCCGGTCGCGGTGTCGCCGGCAAAGCCCGGCTCGGTGCGGATCACCCGCAGGTCCACGGTCACCGGCAGGTCCACGCCAAGCACCTCGGCCTCGTGGGAGGTGACGAAGACCTCGGTCCCCTCCTTGAGAAAGCGGGCGTCTTCGCCGATCTGCCGGGCGCTCACCGCAAATTGATCGTAGGTCTCGCTGTCCATGAAGTGGTAGGCGTCGGTGTCGCCGTAGAGGTACTGCACCTTGCGCTGCTCGACGCGTGCCCGAGGCCAGCGTGTTCCCGCCTGGAAGGTGCGCTCCACGATGTCGCCCTTGCGCACGTTCTGCAGCTTCATGCGGACCTGTGCCGATCCGCGCGCCATCTTGATGTGGGTCCAGTCGAGGACCTTCATGAGCTGCCCGTCGAGCTCGATGATGATCCCCTTCTTGACGTCACCGGTGCTGATCATGCTCACAGGACGATGATGTCGCGCGATGAAACGGTCAAGCGCTGCAGGCCCGCATCGGTCAGCAGGAAGTCGTCCTCGATGCGGATCCCGATCCGCCCCGCCAGGTAGATCCCCGGCTCGATGGTGAAGGTCATCCCCGGCAGCAGCGGACCCTCGTCGTACGTCAGCGATGGCGCCTCGTGGGTCTCCAGGCCGATGCCATGCCCCAGGCCGTGGCCGAAGATCTCCGTCCAGCCGGCCTCGACGAAGACCTCGCGAGAGGCCCGGTCGACAGCCTGGCAGGCAACTCCGGGAGCGACCGTGTCGGCGGCGCGCTGCTGCGAGGCGGCGACCAGCCTGTACATCGCGGCAGTCTCGCCATCGGGCTCGCCGATGAAGATCGTGCGGGTCATGTCGGACCGGTAACCGTCCACCTGGCAGCCGAAATCGAGGAGGAGCGCCTCTCCTCCGGCGACCGGCGTGTCGGATGGGCGGCCGTGCGGCATCGAGGCCCGGGCCCCGACCAGGGCGATCGTATCGAAGGCCAGGTCCTCGGCCCCGTTGGCGCGGAACCAGGTGTCGATCCCGAGCGCCACCTCGCGCTCGCTCATCCCGCGCCGGATCGTGCCGAGCATCTGCTCGAAGCATCGATCGGTCAGGGCGCAGGCGCGGGCAATCGCCTCCTGCTCGTCCACATCCTTGATGAGGCGCAGCTCACGCAGGGCATCGTCGAGCGGAACCAGCTCGACATCGGGCGCACCGCTCCGCAACGACTCCCAGTCGTCGTGGCTGAGGATCTCCGCCTCCGCGCCGCAGCGGCGCAGCCCGAGCGAGCTGAGCAGGCCCGGCATCTCGGGCTTCGGACGGCGGACCTCTGCGATCTCCCAATCGGGGCATTCGACCGATGCCTGCTCGGTGTAGCGAGAGTCGGCGACGAGCAGCTGGCGATCGCGGGTGACGAGCAGCGTGCCGGACCATATCTCGTCGTCGGCGCGGCTGAGCGCAAAGCCGGAGAGCCAGCGCTTGGCGGCCGAGCGGCTGACCATGAGGCCATCCAGCTCATGCGCATCGAGCAACGCGCGCGCTCGCTCGAGGCGAGTCGGGCCCGCGATCACGCCGGCGGGCACTCCGCGTTCGCCTTGGCGATGTTGGCGTTGTGCTCGGCCAGCGTCACGGCGAAGTAGTGCGAGCCATCGCGGGTGCCGTTCGGGCAGCCGGCCACGAAGAAGAAGTAGCCATGGGTCAGGTCGGGCGTGGCCACCGCCTGGATCGAGGCGATGCGGGGCGCAGAGATCGGGCTCGGGGGAAGGCCATCACTGCGATAGGTCTGGTAGCCGAGCAGCTCGTCGGGCAGCACGATTCGGTAGCCAAGGTCCTGCAGCGGGGCCCACCATTCGATCGTTCCCCACTCATTGACCGGCGCGCCGCCGTGCGCGGCCGTGGCGACCCCGTACTGCAGCGTCGGATCGGCCTGCAGGCGCCACCCGGGGGTGATGAGCCGGTTGATGTAGACGGCGGCGATGATCGGGCGCTCGGCGTCCAGGACCGCCTCGCGCTCGACGATGGAGGCCAGGGTCACTGCCTGGTCGATCGTCATCGGGCTGCCGCCGATGGTGCGCGCCGCGATCTGGTCACGGATCTCCGGCGTGAGGCGCAACCCGAAGGTGTCGAGCAGCTTCTCGAGCACCTCGCGAGCCGTGGCGTGCTCATCGACACGATAGGTGTCGGGATACAGGTACCCCTCCAGGCTGCGGCCGGCCGGCAGATCGGCCAGGAAATCGTACTTGGCGAGCAGGTCGGCGGGCGGGGTTCGCGCCAGGGCCGCGAACTCGTCGACGTTCATGGTCAGGTTGGTTGTGGCCAGGTAGGCCGCGATCTGCTCCAGGCGCCAGCCCTCCCGGATGGTGATGGTGACTTCCACTCCCGGCACCTGGCGCAGGGCGGCCACGATCTGCGACGGGGTGAGCGTGGGCGACAGGTCGTACACTCCCGCCTGCAGGTCGCCCGAACGTCCCGCCTGCTGCACGGCCCACTGGAAGGCGAGCTCGCTGCGCACCAGGCCGTGCTGGAAGAGCAGATGGCCGATATCTGCGTCGGTGGCGCCCTGCTCGACGATGATCGTGATGCGCGCTCCAGAGGAGGCAGCGGGAACGTCGGCCAGGGCATCGGGCTGGTACCACTGCACAAAGTCGCGCACCAGGCCGTTGTCGACCGACCCCGGATGGTCCTCGACCCAGCTCATGAGCTGGGGAGCCAGCGCCAGAAGGCCGATGAAGATGGCTCCTGCCGCGGCGGCCACCACGGCCCCGAACCACACCAGCAGGATGAGTGGCTGGAACGCCTTGCGGCGACTGGCCGGCGCCTCGCGCTGCTGGCGGAGAGCGCGTATCCGGGCATCACGCAGCTCGTCCTGCTCGCGGCGTCGTGGCTGTCTTCCGGTCATCTGGCCTCCTGGGCGTCCAGATATTGTTGCAGGATCACGGCGGCCGCTGCCGAGTCGAGCTCGCCCGACGCCCGTGCCGGGTGACGCCCCGCGGTTGCCATCTGTTCGCTCGCCTCCCAGCTGGTGAGCCGCTCGTCGACGAACTCCACCCAGAGGCCAGCGCTACGCAACTGCTCGCCGAAGGCACGCGCCGCCGCAGCCTGCGGACCCTCGCTGCCGTCCATGTTGCGCGGCAGTCCGAGGACCACCCGGGTTGTCCCCTCGGCCTTGGCGAGGGCGACGATGGCCGCCAGGTCGGCCGGCTCGCGAGTGCGGCGCAGCGCCGGGCGGGCGAAGGCCATCCCGGTTTCGCTCTCCCCCACGGCGATCCCGATCCGGCGGCTGCCGTGATCCAGGCCGACGACGCGGCTCACTGGCTGCTCGGCACGACGGTATTGACCGAGATCCGGAAGCCGAGCCTGGGCAGCCGATCCACCCATCCGGGCCAGAATTCGACCTGCACCTGGCCCAGGTCGGCGAGCGCGGCCATGGCCTCCTGGCGGGTCATGCCGGCAACCTGGCTCCGCACCGCGCCCTCGTCGATCGCGGCGTGGACGACCCCGCGCACGGTCACCGGCACCGTGAGCTGTCCGCCGTTGACCGTTCCGACCCCGAACTCGAACGTCACCAGGCCGTCGACCACGACCATGCCCGCTGGCACCGCCGCGGAGTCATCCGCCAGGTCCTGCCGGGCGGCAGCTTCGACATCGGCCTTGTTGGCATAGGCCCGGTCATACGCGAGCGTCCCGGTGAGCTCGAAGGTGGCGGCATCCTCCTTGCCGACGAGGTCCGCAGGAATGTCGATCTGCGCGACCTCATCGGCGTTCGGACCGGCATACACCCGGTCAGCGTTCGACCCTGCGAGCAGGTCGTCCAGGTGCGAGGCGAGCTGCGTGCGGAGGGCGGCCACCGTGTCGTCGACGTCCTTCTGGGCGACGACCGGATGGCTCGTGTCGTCACCCCCGGTCGTCGCCGCCGGGTTGGAGACCCGCCTCCCCTTCTGGTTCCCGAATCCCTGCAGGTAGCGGTCGACCGACTTGTTCTCGACCTGGTCGATCGCCTCGGCCGCCACGTTTCCCGCCAGGCCGGCCTCCACGGCGGTGATCGCCACGCTCACCGTGCCGGGCGCAATCGGCGGGTCGCTGCCGGTGAGCGTTCCCGGTGGCGCGGTCACCTTCGCGTCCGTGCTGAAGAAGACCGAGCCGCCGGCGGAGACCTGGGTCCCCTGCGGCACATCCACATAGACGTAGCTGTAGTTGTAGAAGGTGGCCGATCCGGTTGCCGCGACGAGGTCGTGGTGCGTGTCAGTGGCGGTGCCGGTCTGCTGGATCTCCGTGTTCCCCGTGGCGTGGCCGGCAATGGGGACAATGACGGTGTAGCTGCGTGGACCGATCGCCTGGCTAACCGGGGTGATCGTCACGGTGGCGCCAGGCAGCGCTGCCGCGCCTCCGGCGATGACCAGCAGCAGGAGCGCCGCCATGAGCACGGCAGCCAGGCGCGACGGCGGCCTGCGCTCGCGCCGACGGCGAGGAGTGGCGGGCGGCGGTGGGACGTGGACCGCCATCGTCTCCTCGAGGCCATCGGTGGCACGGGGTGGCAACGACGTTCGGCCGCGTCCGGCCGCGACTCCGCGGACGACGTGGATGGGGGCTCGAGCCGGCACGATCGTCTCGGCGGGCGCAGGAGAGGGTGAAGTCGCCTGCGCCACTGAACCGAAGGCAGCGATGCCCGCCTCCCCCGCCAGCGCCCGCGTGGACGCATCGGCCACCAGCGCCACCGAGCGTCCGGCCTCTGCCGCCGTCCGTGCCAGCAGGCGCAGCGCCACCACGCTCGAGGTCGCCCGGCTGCGGCCCGGGGCCACCAGGATCACGCGACCGGCATCGGCACCGCGCAGCCGGCGAACCACGGAGGTGATCTCGTCATCGGGCTCCAGGTAGAGGAGCTGCGGCTCGCCGTCCGACGGGCTCACAGCTGCATCGCCTTCACGGCGCCTCGCATCGCACGCTCGGCTGGGCTGCTGCTGGCGTCGATGATGAGCGCCTGGTGCGCCAGGGCCATGGGGGTCACGTCCTGTCGCGTGGCGAGCTGCCCGCTGGCGTCCTGCAGGCCCACCACGTCATGGGGCGCCAGGGCGCGGACCTCCGGCTTCCGGGCAAACGGCAGACGGTGCCACCACTCGTCGCCATCCAGCGCCGTGGCGATCTGCGGCAGCTCGGCACCGCCGCCGCACAGGTACACGCGACCCGGCGCCCAGCCAGACCGCTGCGTCCTCGGACAAGGCCGCCGCCAGATTCTCCCGATCAACGCGTTCGGGCAGCTCGCCATCCGTGCCGGCGGCGAGCTTGAGGCTCTCGGCCCGCGCGAAGGAGAGCGCGAATCGCTCCGCCAGGCCCTTGGTGAAGGCGCGCCCGCCGAGGGCGAGCATCTTCGTGCCGGCGATCCCGCCGCGGCGCACCAGCGCCACATCCGTGGTCCCGCCGCCGATGTCCACGAAAACGGCGCCAGCGTCCCCCAGCTCGCCGGGATCGAGGCAGGTCGCCACCGCGTAGGGCTCGGCGATCACGCCCAGGAGGTGCAGCCCCAGCTGGCTGGCCACCGACTGCAGCGCGCCCAGGTGCACCATGGGGGCGAAGGCGTTGAAGACGCCCAGCTCCAGCTGGGCACCGGTGAAGCCGATCGGGTTGCTGACCGGGTAGCCGTCGATCTTGAGCTCGACCACCGCGGCGTGCACCAGGCGCACGTCGAGCCGCTCCACGCCACTCTCCCAGGCGATCCGCCGCTCGGCATCGGCCAGTGCCTCGATCTGGACCTGCTCGACGATGCGCTGCAGCTCCTCCTCGCTGATGGGGACGTGGGGATCGTCGCGCCGCACGGCTCCCATCGAGGTGGTCCCCTTGACCAGCTCCCCGGCGATGCCGATCACCGCCGACGTCGGCTGCAGGCCGGCCATGCCCCGCGCCTCCGCCAGTGCCCGCTGGCAGTTGGCAACCACCGCATCGATGTCGCTGACCGTGCCCGACTGCATGTGGGTCAGTCCCTGGCGCTGCCTCCCCGAGCCGCGCACCGAGCCGACCTGACGCCCCTCGTCGTCCTGGGCGATCTCCAGCACCAGGGCCTTGGCGAACTCGGTCCCGACGTCGAGCGCCACCAGGCCAGGCGCCTCGGCCGGCGCTCGCGATCCGAATCCGGCGAAGCGCGCTCGCAGCCGCGCCAGCTGCTCCTGCACCTCAGGCCGTCTCGAGATTCGCCAGGGCTTCGAGCGCCAGGCGCCCGGCCTCGCGCAGCGCCTCGTCCAGCCCGGCCAGGTTCTTGCCCCCGGCCTGCGCCAGCTCGGCCCGCCCGCCTCCACCGCCGCCGATAAGAGGGGCGACCTGCCGCACGATCGGCACGGCGTCGAACCCCTCGCCGACCAGGTCGCGGCTGGCCGCGACCATCAGCGCCGGCCCGTTCCCGGCGCCCGCGGCCACCACCAGGAAGCGGCCGGTCGCCGCGCGCAGGTCATCGGCCAGGAGGCGCAGCGCGTCCGCATCGGCCTCGGCGAAGCGCTCGACCATCACCTTGGTGCCGTCGGCCTCTTGGGCCGCTGCGAGCGTGGCGGCCACGTCCAGGCGCACGGCAGCCTCCGGAGCGGATCGCGCGCCGCGTTCGGCTGTTCGGACGCGTGACAGGAGGGTCTCCACGCGCGTCGGTACCTCGTCCTCGGGCGCCCCGAGCAGCGCCGCGGTGGCACGCAGCGTCTCGAGCTGGCTGGCGACGAGCTCCTCGGCCCCCTCCCCGGTGACCGCCTCGATGCGCCGCAGCCCGGCCCCGATACTCGACTCGCCGGTGATCCGGAAGGAGCCGATCTGCCCGGTGGCGGCCACGTGCGTCCCGCCGCACAGCTCCATGCTGAAGCTGTCGACGCGGACGACACGCACCGACTCGGGCAGGTACTTGTCGCCGAAGAACATGTCGGCCCCGAGCTCCTGCGCCTCGGACAGGCTCATCTGGGTGGGGATCACCGCCGCGTTGCGCCGAATCTGGGCGTTGACGATCCGCTCGACCTGTCGCAGTTCGTCGCGGGAGCTGGCCTTCGCCGCGGGGAAGTCGAAGCGGAGCCCCTCCGGCCCGACCCAGCTGCCTGCCTGCTTGGCCTGCTCGCCGAGGACGTCGCGCAGGGCCCGATGCAGGAGATGGGTGGCTGTGTGGTTGCGGGCCGCAGCCGCCCTGCGCCGCTCGTTGACGTGCGCCTCGACCGTGTCCGATACCTTGATCTTGCCGTCGATCACCCGTCCCACGTGAACGATGGCGTTGCCGCGGCGTTGCGTGTCCTCGACCGCGAAGCGTCCATGGGGACCCATCAGACGTCCCTGGTCGCCGATCTGTCCCCCACCCTCGGCATAGAACGGCGTCCGATCCAGGATGACCGCGTTCCGCTCATCGGCCAGCGGGAAGATCCCGCTCACCACCGCGTCATCGAGGCGCGTCTGGTTCGGGTAGCCGACGAAGGCCGATTCCAGCTTCTCGAGTTCCAGCTCCACCGCCGAGTCGAGTGGCAGCGCCGAGGCGACCGAGCGCCGGGATCGCTCGCGCTGCTCGGCCATGGCCGCCTCGAAGCCGGCGCGGTCGACGCGGACGGAGCGCTCCGCAGCGATCTCCACGGTCAGGTCGATCGGAAAGCCGAACGTGTCGTGCAGGCGGAACGCCTCCTCGCCGGAGATCTCTCCTGTGCCCGCTTCCAGTGTGCGGGCGAACTTCGCCTCCTCGGCCTGCACCTCGTCCAGGATCCGCTCCCGCTCATCGGCCAGCGTCGGGTAGGCCGCGCCCATCAGGTCGATCACCGCGCCGCACGTTTCGGCGAGCACCGGCTCACGGATTCCCATGAGGCGCAGGTGGCGCACCGCCCGTCGCATGATGCGGCGCAGGACGTATCCGGCGCCCTCATTCGAGGGCTTCACTCCCTCGCCGATGAGGAAGGTCATGGCCCGGCTGTGATCGGCCACCACCTGGTAGCTGAAGCGCTCCGCCTCGACCTGCTCGGGCCGATGCCCGAGGTGCGCCGCCAGGCGATCGATGATCGGGGCGAACAGATCGGTCTGGTAGTTGCTCTCGACCCCCTGCAGGATCGCCGTCGTCCGCTCGAGCCCCATTCCGGTGTCGACGCTCTTGAAGGGGAGCGGGGTGAGGGTCCCATCGCCTGCCCGGTCGAACTGCATGAAGACCAGGTTCCAGAACTCCAGCCAGCGGGGACAGGTCTCGGAGTGGTCGGGGATGCACTCGGGCCCCTCGCTCAGCTCCGCCCCGCGGTCGAAATGGATCTCGCTGCATGGTCCGCATGGCCCGGTCTCGGCCATCTGCCAGAAGTTGTGGTCGTCGCCGGCGGCGATGTTCCCCCAGCGCACGACCCGATCTGCCAGATGGTGGCGGCCAGGCGCGCTGGATCGATCTTGAGCTCGATCGTCAGGAACTCCCAGGCCCAGGCGATCGCCTCGCGCTTGAAGTAGTCGCCGAAGCTCCAGTTGCCGAGCATCTCGAAGAGCGTGTTGTGGCGCGGGGTGCGCCCCACCTCCTCGAAGTCGTTGTGCTTGCCTGCCACGCGGAGGACCGGCTGAGCGTCCACCGCGCGCGTGTAATCGCGCTTCTCCTCGCCGGTGAGGACACGCTTGAACTGGACCATCCCCGAATTGACGAAGAGGAGGGTCGGATCGTCACGGGCCAGGAGCGGCGCGGCGGGCACGCGGGTGTGGCCCCGCGCCTCGAAGAAGCGCTGGTAGCGCTCTCGCAGGTCGGCCGCGCTCATCCACTCCATCTGGGTCCCTTGCTCACGAAGAGAGCCGGCGGCGACCGGCTCTCGATGGATCGTGCTCGTCGCGCGCGTGATGACCGATCAGGAGGCGGCGCCCTCCGCGGCGGCTCCGCCTTCGGCGGCATCGTATGTCGCCATCATCTCGGCGCGCGCCTTCTCCGCGGCGGCCTTCCCCTCGGAGATCGCCTCTTCGATCATGGCGCGCTTCTCGCCCACGAACTCGCCGACCTGCTCGCGTATCTCATCGCCCTTGGCCGGCGCCAGCAGCAGCCCGATCGCCGCGCCGATCAGCCCGCCGATCAGGATGCCGGCCAGGAAGCTGCCGAATCCAGAGTCTTTCATGTGCCCGGACGTCCCCTAGCGTGCGTCGGCTGATTCTACCGGGTCACTCGGAGCGGCGCGACGGCCCCAGCTGGGTGAGCAGGGTGGCGACCAGCATGCACAGCTGCGCCCCGACCGAGGCGATCACCAGGTGGAAGTCCCCGATCCGCACCAGCTCCACTCCGGTCCGTTCGCCAATGGCGTTGCCCAGGATGGCGCCGATCACCGACGCCAGCAGCAGGACCGCCACGAAGCGGTCCCATCGTCCCCGGATCGCGATGAAGGCGGCCAGGTTCATGGCCGCCACGATGGCGGTCAGGACCAGCCACGGGGTCATGCCGTCGGGGCGATGCGACCGCCGCCGAGGCACTCCTCCCCGCGATAGAAGACCGCTCCCTGGCCCGGAGCCGGCGCCCAGACCGGATCGGCCGTCTCGACGAGGAGCCGATCGTCGCCGACGCAGGTCACCTCGCAGTCGACCTCGGTGCCGCGATGTCGGATCCGCACGCTGGCCGTGAAGCGCTCGGCCGGCGGGTCGCCCGCCACGAAACGGCGGCCGTCGATGCGGAAGCGCCGCGCGGCGACCTCCTCGCGACGGCCGACCACGATGCTGTTCGAGGCCGGACGCACCTCCCGAACATAGGCGGCCTCGCCCAACGCGACCCCCAGGCCGTGCCGCTGCCCGACGGTGTAGTGCGCGTAGCCGCTGTGCGTCCCGACTCGCTGGCCGGTCGCGTCCAGGATCGGCCCCGGCTCGCCGGCGTAGCCCCGCCGCTCGGCCAGCAGCTCGCGGTAGTCGCCGGTCGGCACGAAGCAGATCTCCTGGCTCTCCGGCTTGGCAGCCGTCGGCAGCCCCAGGTCGGCGGCGATGCGGCGGACCTCCGGCTTGGTCAGCTCGCCAAGTGGAAAGCGGGTGTGCGACAGCTGCTCCTGGTCGAGGACCCACAGGAAGTAGGTCTGGTCCTTGTTGCCGTCCGCGGCACGCAGCAGGTGCCATTGCCCCTCGCGCCATTCCACTCGGGCGTAGTGGCCGGTCGCCACCTGGTCCGCGCCGTAGGCCGCCAGCCCGCGGCGCAGCAGCTCATCGAACTTGATGTACTGGTTGCAGGCCTGGCACGGGTTGGGCGTGGCGCCGGCCAGGTAGGCATCGGCGAAGGCGTCGATCACCCGCTCCTCGAAGGCGCGCTCCAGGTTGAGGGCAAAGAACGGGATCCCGATCAGGCTGGCGACTCGGCGGGCGTCGTCATGGGCGTCCGGCGAGCAACAGCTGCGACTCTCCTCCCACCCCTCGCCGCCATCGGGATGGAGCCGCATCCAGACCCCGATCACCTCGTTCCCGGTCTCCCCCGCCTCCTGCGCCAGCAGGGCGGCCGCCACGCTGGAATCGACGCCGCCGCTCATGGCGGCCACCACCCGGGGCATCAGGCCGGCGCGCCGTGTGCTGCGGCTGGATGGAGTGCCGCCGCTCCGCCTGATCGAAGGCGAGCGACCACCGTCCGCACGGCCTCCACGGCGCGGTCCGCGTCGCCGACGGTCGTGTCGCGCCCGGCGGTCATGCGCAGCGAGCCGTGGGCGCGCTCCGCGCTGATCCCCATCGCCAGCAGGACGTGGCTTGGCTCGGTGGAGCCGGTGGTGCACGCGCTCCCCGTGCTGGCGGCCACGCCCTCAAGGTCGAGCCCCGCCACCAGGTCGCCGCCCTCGACGGCGGCCACCAGGAAGCTGGCGCTGTTGGCCAGGCGCTCGGTGGGGTGGCCGCTCAGCTCCACCCCGTCGATGGCAGTGATCCCCGCAGCGAGCCGATCCCGGAGGCCGGCGAGGCGGGCATTCTCGGCGTTACGCGCGGCGCGGTCGCCCTGCGCCAGCTCGAGCGCGCGGGCAAAACCCACGATGCCGGCCACGTTCTCGGTGCCGGCGCGTCGCTGCCGCTCCTGCGCCCCGCCCTGCATCTGCGGGACGAGGCTTGTCCCCTGCCGCACGAAAAGGGCGCCGACCCCCTTCGGGCCGTACACCTTGTGGGCGCTCAGGCTGAGCAGGTCGACTCCCAGGGCGTCGACGTCGAGCGGCAGCATGCCGCCGGCCTGGACCGCATCGGTATGGAAGACGACCCGCCGTTGGCGGCAGATGGCGCCGATCTCGGCGATCGGCTGCAGGGTGCCGACCTCGTTGCTGGCATACATGATCGAGACCACGGTGGTGTGGTCGGTGATCGCCGCATCCACGTCGGCCGGGTCGACCCGGCCGTATCGGTCCACAGGCAGGTAGGTGACCGAGAACCCGGAACGCTCGAGCACCGCGCAGGTGTGCATCACGGCCTTGTGCTCGATGCTGCTGGTCACGATGTGGCGCCCGCGCGCGCTGGCCGCCCAGGCGGCTCCCTTGAGAGCCAGGTTGTCGGACTCGCTGCCACCCGAGGTGAAGACCACTTCCCGCGGCTTGGCCCCCAGGATGCCGCCGATCGTCTCGCGCGCCTCGTCAAGCCCCTGGCGCGCCCGGCGCCCCTCGCCATGGATGCTCGAAGGGTTGCCGAAGTGATCGGTCAGATAGGGCAGCATCGCGGAGAGCACCTCTGGCCGCAGCGGGGTCGTGGCTGCGTGGTCGAGATAGATGCTCATGGCCTCAGCAGCCGCCGGTCGGCC
>VBJX01000165.1 GCA_005879775.1 Chloroflexota bacterium | reverse complement strand
CTCCACGATCACCCCACCGGGCTTGAGCAGTCCCGCGCGTTCGGCGGCCTCGATCATGGGGAGCGCGATCCGGTCCTTGACCGATCCGCCCGGGTTCATATGCTCGAGCTTGCCGACGATCCGCGGCCTCAGCCCGGCGGCGAGGCGGTCGAGCGCGACGAGGGGCGTGTTTCCGATCGCGGCGGAAACGTCGGGCAGGATGCCCCGCTTCTCAGCCGGCTTCGGCATCGGCAGGCTTCCCGGCCGAGCCGGTCTCATCGGCCTCCTGGTGGGTCCTCGGTTGGGTGGCGGGCGTTCCCCAGCCTCGGGCGTGGCGCAACCAGAGGAGCGCCCCGGCCACCACGAACCCGCCGAGCCCCAGCCAGGTGGCGGTCGGGATGCCGGCGATCATCCAGTTCTCGACCCGATACGTCTCCAGGTACGAGCGCACGAGCCCGTAGAACATGAGGTAGATGAGCAGCATGTCGCCGTCGAACAGGCGCTTCGCGAAGCGCCGGCTGATGTAGAGCATGGCGGCCAGGGTGACCAAGCTCAGGATCGCCTCGTAGGCGAAGAGCGGAACGAAGCGAGTGGTCGCTTCCGGGTAGGCCGCCAGGTTCGTCCACGGCCCCACCCGATGCGCGGCGTCGATCGGGATCCCCCAGGGCAGGTTGGTGGGCGGTCCGTACAGCTCCTGGTTGACGAAGTTGCCGAGGCGCCCGATTGCCTGGCCGAGCGGCAGGGCCATGGCGAAGATGTCCGCCCAGCGCGCAGTCGGCAGGCCCTTGGCGCGGGTGTAGAGCACCACAGCGGCGCCGCCACCAGCGATCGCGCCGGGGATCCCCAGCCCGCCCTTCCAGATCTGCAGGATCAGGCCCGGGTTGGACCGATAGAAATCCCACTCGTGGATGACGTGGTAGAGGCGAGCACCGGCGACTCCTGCCACCAGCGCCCAGAGCAGGATCGCCCAGCCGACATCAGGGTCCTCGCCGAGACGCTTCGCCTCGCGGGTTCCGAGGATGGCCGCACCAAGCACGGCGCTGGCGATGATGAGGCCGTACCAGTGGATGGACAGCGGTCCGACCTGGATGGCGACGGGGTCGATCACCGGCGGATGATAGCGCCGGTGCTCTGCGGACGGCCGAAACCGTGCCCCGAGCGCCGCAGTCGCGCCGCAGTGGCGCGACGGCAGACTCTGCCCGCTGGCCGACGAAGGTCGTAGGCTGCGCCGGACACCACGAGGAGGCACGGTGCTCGAAGGGGCCACCGCTCCCACCACTGCTCCGACCGCGGCGGACGATCGCGACGAGTTCGGCCGCCCGAAGTCGGCGCTGAGCTGGTGGCAGCTGCTCTCGGTGACCGCCTACTGGCTGGCGATCACGACCCTGTGGGGAGCGTTCACCTTCAGCGTGATCCCGCGTCTCGTGGAATCGAAGGGGGTGCTCGGCAGCTCCACGCATCCGCTGGCAGGGCTGGCGATCGGCGTCATCACCACCGCCGGCGTCCTGATCGCGATCCTGGTGCAGCCGACCATGGGCTCGATCAGCGACTACACGCGCTCACGGCTGGGGCGCCGCAAGCCCTACATCCTGATCGGCACCGCGATGGACCTCCTCTTCCTGACCTTCGCCGCCTGGGCCTTCTGGAACCAGAACTATTGGGCATTCGTGGGAGCCGTTGCTCTGCTGCAGTTCAGCAGCAACTTCGCCCAGGGGCCCTACCAGGGCTACATCCCCGACCTGGTGCCCGGGCGACAGGTGGGGATCGCCTCGGGGCTGCTGGGAGCCGCCAACATCGCCGGCAACCTGCTCGGCCCGGGTCTGGCCATCCTCTTCGTGGCGGTCCTGCCGGGGGCGCTCGGCTTCCCCGAGATCACGCTGGGCCTATTCGCCGCGATCGGCGTGGTCGAGGTGACGACGGTGCTGATCACCGTCTTCTTCGTGCCGGATCGGCCTGCGCCGGCTACCAGCAAGACGATGCGCGAGCGGGCGCTCGGTGCGTGGGGGACCGACCTGCTCGAGAATCGCGACTACGTCTGGCTCCTGGTCAGCCGCCTCTTCGTCCTGACCGCGCTCGTCTCCCTCCAGGCCTTCGCCGTCTTCTTCCTGGAGAACGCCCACCAGATGGACCCAAACCAGGCGCAGTCCTCGCAGTTCCCGATCATCCTCACCGTGGCGATCGCCGCGCTCCTCAGTGCCGTCCCCGGAGGCTGGATCTCGTCACGCATCGGTCGCAAGCCCGTCCTCTTCGTGGCGATTGCGCTCGGGGTGCTGGGCGCGCTGATCCTGGCCATCGGACCGGAGTACTGGATGGTGGTCGCCGCCGCAGTGCCGATCGGGATCTGCAGCGGCGTCTTGGCGAGCGCCGGGCCCATCGCCAGCACCGTGGGCGGCGTGCTCGTGTTCGTCATCACCGCCATGACCCTCGGCTCGGAGCTCGCCTATCGGTCGATCTTCGTCCTGATGGGACTCGAGCTGCTGGTCGGGGCCTGGGCGCTGCGGCACGTCACCGAGCCGGCCCGTGATCGGTCGCCAGCACCCGAGCCAGAGGTTGCGCCGGCAACGTGACCGAGGTCATCGAGCGAGCGAAACGGACAGGGCCCCGGGAGCTGAGCGTGGCCGTCACGCCACGCTATCGGTTCATGCGCTGGGGAAACCGGCTCATGGTGCGACTCCTCTTCGAGGTGCGGGCCGAGGGGCTCGAGCGCTGGCCCGCCGCCCCGTTCTGCCTGGTCCTCAACCATCACAACGGCTGGGACCCGCTGCTGGTGATTGCCGTCGCGCCGGCCACTCCCCGGGTGACCTGGTTCGGGCCCAAGGAGGCCGATTTCAGCCGCGGCTTCAAGAACCGGCTGATGGCATTCTTCGGTGGCGTGATCCCCTACGACCCGGCCAAGACGACGCTCACCAGCGCGGTCCGTGCCGTGCGGCGGGTGTTCGCGGCGGGCGGGGTGCTCGGCATCTTCGCCGAGGGCCGGGTCGGGTTCGCCGAGGCCGACCTGCTCCCCTTCGAAGACGGGGCGGTTGCGTTCGCTTCCGCAAGCGGCGTGCCGATCGTGCCCTGCGTCATCGTGGGGAGCACCTTGATGTGGTACCGACGCAGGGTTGTGGTCAGCTTCGGCGATCCGATCCCGACGACCGATGCGCGCAGCCGCGCGGCCCGCACGGCCCTGGAGGAACAGGTCAGGGGGGCGATGCTCGCCCTGCTGCCCGGCGCAGAGCCGCGCCTCCCCCGCCGCCGCCCGCTCCGCTTCCTGGGTGACCTGCTGAGCGGAGCCGATGACGTGGCTCGCCGGCGCGCCGAGCTGGGGGACTGAGGCGCCCTCGCGCTAGGATCGCGGGGTGCTCCCCGTGATCTGGACGATCTTCGCGGTCTGCGCGGTCGGCGGCTTCATCACCCTGGCCGCGTACTGGCTGGACGTCCAGGATCGCCCCGACCTCTCATTCCGCCGACGGGTCGGCTGGTCGCTCGGCATCCTCCTCTTTCCGGTGACGATCCCTGCCTATGCATTCTTCGGCGGGCCTGGCTGGCCGAGGGCGCTGCGTATCGCTGCCTTCCTGCCGGCGGCTGCGGTGGCCCTCTTCTTCGGGTTCCTGTTCGGCCTCTTCCGGTAGGGCCCGGCTGCCGATGCGCCCGGCTGCGCCGCGGCCCGTATCATCGGACCATGACTGAAACCCCCAGCGCTGTCGACACCGCCCTGGACTACCTGCGCACGCATGCTGATGACCACCTCCGTGGCCTGGACCAGTTCCTCCGCATCCCGTCGGTGAGCGCCGATCCGGAGCTGCGCGGCGAGGTGGAGCGGGCCGCCGAGTGGGTGGCCGCCGAGCTGACCCGCATCGGTGTCGAGAACGCCACCCTGCACGAGACCAGCAGCCACCCGATCGTCACCGCCGAGTGGCTGCACGCTGGCCCGGACGCACCCACCGTGCTCGTCTACTGCCATTACGACGTGCAGCCCACCGACCCCCTCGACGAATGGATCCGTGCGCCGTTCGAGCCCCG
>VBJX01000164.1:1379-3776 GCA_005879775.1 Chloroflexota bacterium | reverse complement strand
GCGGCAGCGTCGCGGATGTTGCGAGGGGGCTGGGGCCAGGAGGTCTCGTCCTTGGCCGGCCGGAAAAACTGAAGGCCGGTTCCGCCTCCGCCTTGGGCTCGTATCCGGACCTCGGATCCCGTCAGGTCCCAGAGACCGAGCTGATCCACCCGGCCTGTCCGGCCCGGCGTGCCCGCGACGACTCGAGTCGGCCTGCTGCTGTCCGGGTTCGCGAGATCGTTCAGGCTCACCACGAGGGTCGGGGAGTGCGCGGGGAGCGTCATCCCGCGAACTTCGCCGACGCCGTTTGCGTCCAGCAGGAGGATCTGGCCCGGCTTGCCGTCCCCATCGCCAATGAGTGCGCAGAGTCCCGTGAAAGCGACCGACAAAGTAATGCTCATGACACCTCTCCCTTCGACAATGAATGCGGATCGAGTCCGCCCACGCAGATGAAAGCGGCCCAGCTCGCGGGATGAGCCAGCGAAGCGTCGTTGCCGCGCAGGAGCGCGATCTGGGCTTTGCGCAACGCAAGAACAGGATCCCCCTCAGCCAGCAGGGCGCGATGGAAGGCGACGAAGAAGCGACGACTGACCGCGTCATCGATGTCCCACAGGCTGGCCACGACGTTCGGCACCCCCGCCGCCAGGAAGGGCCGGCCGAGGCTCAAGGCGCCTTCGACACGTGACACGGCTCCGGCGGCGGTACGGCAGGCGGCGAGGACCATCACGCGGGTGCGTGCAAGCCCCGAGCCCCCAAGCCCATGGAGGTACAGAGCGCCGGAATCACCGGCCTGCGGGTCGGGAGCGAGGAGAAGACTTGCGGCCGCCGCAGTGTCGGAGCTCGAGACCGCATGGCCGGCGTAGTGCACTACCTCGTTGCCACGGATGCCTTCGAGAAAGGCTGTCTTGGTCGCCGCGCTTCCCGTGAGCAGCTCGGAGTGGGGGTAGAGCTGCGCTATCTCCGCAGCCTCCGCCTCGGCTCCGGGGAGGTCTGACAAGCCGACCCACATACGGCGGTTGACCCGTGGGTTGCCGACGACGAGCGCGTGAAACGCGATGCCGCGCTTCGCTGCGGCGTGGGTCGAGGCCCGCACGAGGATCGTCCCGCTCGGGGCCACGCCCAGCAGGTAGTCTTCGACTAGGTAGCGGCCATTCTGCCGATCCCACAGGCTGGCGAAGGGCACGGCCTGCAGAACACCGCTGGGGATAAAGACGAGCGCCCGCTGGGAGGCGAAGAATGGAATGAGAGGACGCACGAGCTCGTCGTGCAAGCGGGCCGCGGTCCGGTGTACGGCGCTCAGGGGAGCCCGTCCCTCGATCGCCGCCCGGTGCGCTGCCACCATCCGCGAGAGCTCGGCCGCCGCCAGCGGGCGCTCTATGAAATGGGATCCCTCTCGAGTCAGCACCCATGCGAAGAGGCGATCGTCGAGGGAAAGGTAGTAGACGAGGGCCAGCCCGTCGGGCAGCTCTCGCCGCAGGCCCAAGGGGGCGAACGGGGCGACGGAGGCGCCCGCCAGTGAATCCACGAGCTGCCGGGCACAACCGCGCTCGACGAATGCCAGCGCGCGCTCCGGATCGTGCCGCACCACTTGGAGGCGGACCATGTCGTCGAAGAGCGGAAGGGCCTGGTCGAAGAAGGACACCTGGAGGGCGGTGTCCCTGAGCGAGACCCGCTCGCGTTCCATCGCCTCGATGCCAGCCAGAAGCTCAGCCTCGGCTCCGTCTTCGAGGCCACGGGCGAGCTGGGCACGAGCGAGCAGCAGGTGAAGCGCCGGGAGTCGCGCCGGGGCAGTGGCCTGGAAGTAGGCGAGTGATTGCCCGAGGGAACGAGCCGCGACATCCGGTTGCTGGCTCACGAGAATCTCGCCCTCGGTAACATCAGCTTCGGCTCTTAGTCTTTCTCCCCACGACTTGTCGGCAATGCGGCGAATCCACTGGCGAGTCCGGCGCAGGTCCGAAGCGGCGAGATCATCCGCCCCGAGCACGTGGTGGATGGCGGCGCGGCGGGCCAGGGCCTCGCTAATGGCCACGGCACTCGACGAGCGCATGGCCGTGTCGACTGCGCTCGTCCCAAAATGGAGCGCGCTTCTGGGCATCCGCTCTTCCAGGCAGGCGAAAGTGGCCTCGCTGAGCATCGAATGGCGCCGACGGGGATTCGGCAGGTCGCTGAGCAGAGCGAAGCCTTGCTGCCGATGCCGCCAGGCTCCGCCGCTCTCGCCCAGGAGGCTGAAGTTCTCAGCGAGCAATCCGAGCATGACGGCCTCGCCGTCGGCGTTCCGGCTCGTCTGAAAGTTGGTACGCGCGAGGCGATACCGCTCGAGGGAGGCCGTCAGCTCGCCTTGAACCACGTGAATGAGCCCCTGCATCCAGCGAAGGCGGCCGAGGACCTGGAGGTAACTGCTCGAATCCGCGACGGTCT
>VBJX01000164.1:0-1372 GCA_005879775.1 Chloroflexota bacterium | reverse complement strand
CTCTTGCTGTTTGGAGGGATAAAGGCAGGCGCTCACGACCTGCAATTGGGCCCAGGTCGCGTACGGGCTGCCACCGGCCTCCAGGTCACGGACCGCCGCGCGGAACGGCGCACAGCAAGACTCCTGGAGGTCATGGAGGCGCTTGGCTTCGCGAAGGGTTTGGTAGCCGAGGGCCTGCGAGCGGAGGGGATCTTGTGAGGTGGTGGTAGCCGCGGGCTCTGCGAGAGCGCGGGCTGCGTCCTTGGGCATGGCGTCGCCGGTCGTGCGGGAGAGCGCATCGCCCAGGAGGCGGGCCCGGTCGCGATGGAGGTTGGCGTCGGGGTGGCCCACGAGGTAGGCGTCGGCCCACGCTGGCAGCAGGTCGTCCTCCAAGTAGTCGCGGAGCAACGAAGGCGAGTCCTCGGCCAGACGATCGACCGCGGCCTGGCCACCCTCGAGCGCGGCCCGGACGCGGGCCTTGTCCTCTTCGGCCGACGACTGGCGCACCTTGGGCAGGGCTTCGACATGTTGTCGCGCCTCGTCGGCCCAGCCGGAGGCCGCGTCCCGTTGGAGGTAGTCCTCCCAGGCCTTGCGGGCGGCGTCGACGAGGTAGAGGCGCTCGAGGGCGAGGGCGCGGTTGAACCAGGCCTCCTCGGGCGCGTCCTTCAGGGCGATGGCCTTCTCCGCGGCTTCGAGGGCCTTCGGAATGTCCGCGGGCTCGTCGGCCTGGGCCGCCCGCGCGAGGTAGGCCGCGGAGAGGTCGCTCAGCAGGCGCGCGTTCTCGGGCTCCTGGGCCGAAGCCGACTCGAGGGTCTTGACGGCCGACGCGACGTCTCCCGAGACGAGATAGGTGATCCCCAGGGCCCCCAGGGCCTCCGGCGAGGCATCGCTCTCGGCGCGCTCGCGGATGCGGGCGACCGCCCCCAGGACTGTGGGTGACTGGGCGTCGAGCCCGTGCGGGGTCTCGCCCGAGCGCAGGGTGATGAGCCGGCCGTGATGGAAGCCGCCGGTTAAGCGCGGCTCGATGAACCGCCGGGCGCCCATGGCCTCGGCCAGCTCCGCGACCGGAGGCGCCGCGCGACGTGAAGGCGCCCGAGACAGCCGGAGGGAGAGGGCCAGGACGAGCGCGGCCGCGATCGCGAGGCCCGCCGCCACCTTGAAGGCGGGCCGGCGTACGAAGGCGAGCGCCGGGGCCGGAGCCTCGCGGAGGCGGAACTGGACGGTCTCCGAGAACACCTCGTAGCAGTCGGCACAGCCGGCGATGTGCTCGTCCAGGCGAGCCGCTTCGCCGGGCGCGAGGCGACGGTCCGCGTGGGCCGCGATGAGCCCCGCATCGGGACAAGCGGCCGGTCTACGCACGGTCGGGGATACTCCGGTCACGGCTCACCTCCGC
>VBJX01000003.1 GCA_005879775.1 Chloroflexota bacterium | reverse complement strand
TAAGCGCGGCGTAGGCGGTGCCCACCGCTGCGAAGCCGATGGCCCCCAGCACGACGGTGACGGCGAGCGCCAGCCAGGCGGCGGCGATCGGCAGCGCATACAGGATGGCGACCACCGGCAGCAGCACGCCGCCCAGCACGAGCATCGCCCCGCTCGCCGCCAGGGCCTTGCCCGCAAAGAGCGCGCGGCGATCGACCGGGTAGAGGGCCAGCTGCTCGAAGGCCCCGTCCTCGGCCTCGAGCTGATGGAGGCGGGCGACGGTCAGCAGGCCGCCGAAGACGATCGCCAGCCAGAGGAGGCCGGGGGCGGCATCGGTCAGGCGCCGTGAGTCCGGCCCGAGGGCGAAGCCGAAGAGGAGCAGCACCAGTGCCGCGAAGAAGAGCGTCGAGCCGCTGGCGTGCCTGCCGCGCAGCTCGGCCAGGGCGTCCTTGCGCGCGATCGCCAGGGCCACCGTCGCGTGGCGTGCCAGCTGGCTCATCGATCCAGCCCGGTCGTGGCGGGGACCGGTGTCCACGGCGCGCTGGGGAGTTCGGCGCGCACCCCGGAGCCGGACACGTCAACCACCAGGCCGCCGTCCAGCCGCAGCGCCCCGTCGGCCCGGCTCGTGACCCGCTCCGCCTGGTGGGAGGCAACCAGGAGCGTGATCCCGGCCTCATGCCAGCGCCCGATCAGCCGATCGACGAGGGCCATGCCGTCCTCGTCCAGCGCGGCGTGTGGCTCGTCGAGCAGCAGCAACGACGGGCGCGTCACGAGCAGCCGGGCCAGGGAGAGCCGCTTGCGCATCCCCGCCGAGAAGGTGCGCACGCGGTCACCGGCAACGGCGGTCAGGCCGACCTCGTCGAGCGCATCGGCGGCCACCGCTAGTGCCTCGCTCGGGCCCCAGCCGAGCATCTGGGCGGCGAAGACCACGTTCTCGGCCGCAGTCAGGTCGTCGTAGTGGCCACTCGCATGCGACAGATAGGCAACCCTGCCCCGTACCAGGTCAGGGTGGCGGAGCGCATCGATGCCGTCGACCGCCAGCGTCCCGAACGAGGGCCGGATCGAGGTGGCGACGATCCGCAGCAGGGTCGTCTTGCCGGCCCCATTCGGGCCGAGCAGCGCAATCGTGCGCCCCATTTCGACGCTGATCGAGACGCCGGCCAGCGCCGCGCTGCGCCCGAAGAGGCGCGCAAGGTCGCTCGTGGCGACGGCGGGGGGCGTCCCGGCCAACCGGGGCGCGACGTAGATGGTGGTCTGCGGCATGCTCGAATCGCGCGGCGATGCTGGACGGAGGCTGAGTGTGCGACCCGCCCGAGATGGCGTCAACTCGGGCCGTGACGTTCCGGGTTCGATGGGCGATCATGAGGAATGCCTCGAGCGGCACGGGCGGCGATGGCGCTGGGCGCAAGCGGCAGCATGATGCTGGCGGGCGCGCATCGCGCGCTCGCCCACGGCGCGGTGCCACCAGCTCCATCCCTGACAACGATCATCAGCTCCTGGTCGGCCGAGCTGCTGCCCTGGGTCGGGCTCATCGTCCTGACGGTCGCGTACCTGGTCGCGGTCGGGGTCGTCAACCGTCACCATCCGCAGACCCCGATACCGGTCTGGCGGATCGGGTGCTGGCTCGCGGGCGTAGGCGCCATCGGCGTCGCGCTGGTGTCGGCCGTCGATCTCTACGCCACCAGCCTCTTCAGCGTGCACATGGTTCAGCACCTCCTCCTCGCCATGGTTGCACCGCCGCTCCTGGCCCTGGGAGCACCGGTGACGCTGGCGCTGCGCGTGGCCCCGATGAGCCTCCGCCGTTCGGTGCTGCTGCCCATCCTGCACTCCCGTGTGGTCAGGGCGGTCTCATGGCCGCCTGTCGGATGGACCCTGTTTGCGGTCGTGATGTGGGCCACCCACTTCAGTCCTCTGTTCGATGCCGCTCTGGAGAACCCGGCCCTGCACGACGTCGAGCACCTGCTCTACCTGACTGCCGGGCTTCTCTTCTGGTGGCCGGTGATCGGCGCCGATCCGGTCCGCTGGCGGCTCGGTCCTGCCGCCCGGATGGTCTATCTGGGGGCGCAGATGCCGCTCAACACGGCGGTCGGGCTCGCCATCTACTTCGCGCCGACGGTTCTGTACCATCACTACGCCACCCTGCGCCGGCCCTGGGGTCCTGACCCGGTGACAGATCAGCAGGTGGCCGGCATCGTCATGTGGGGCGCCGGCGACCTGATCCTGGTGATCGCGCTGCTGCTCGCCGTCGCCGCTGGACTGCAGACCATCGAGCGGCGCAGCCGGCGGATCGAGGAGCGAACCGCACGCTATGAGAAACGGGCGTCGGTGGATGGTTCCTAGGCGCGTTGCCCTTGCTGGCGGGCTCGCGCTCGGTCTCGTGCTGGGCGCGTGCTCCAGCGGCACACCTGCCCCAACCGCGTCACCTTCCCAGGTTGGCCAATACCCCGGCTGGCCCGGCAGCGGCATGGTGGTCGGCAACCCGAACTTCGTGCCGATCGTCGTCTCCGCCGAGCTGGGCACCGGGCATGCTCGCGTCCTGCTCACCGCAGAGGACGCCGCGCGCCGCTCGCTCGCCTCACCGGATCTCTCGCTGCGGGCCGGCTTCTATGACCTCGCAGCGAGCGTCGAGACCCCCACCAGCCGGGTGGAAGCCACCTTCCGGTGGCTGATCCCCGATGAAAGGGGGATCTACGTGGCCTATACGGACTTCACGCACGCCGGCGACTGGGGCGTTGAGGTGACCACACACGCGACCGGCCAGGCCGACCGCACCGGCCGGGTCACCTTCTCGGTGCGCGAGCAAACGACGACCCCCGCCATTGGCGATGACGCTCCAGCCTCAGACACCCTGAGCGCCAGCGATGCGGCCGGCCTGCGGGCGATCTCGACCGACGACGATCCTGACCCTGCGTTCTACCGCCTCTCGATTCGCGACGCGATCGCCGCCGGCATGCCCTTCGTCATCGTATTCGCCAACCCGGCTCAATGCGCGAGCCGCACCTGCGGACCCGCTCTGGACCTCGTCAAGGAGGTGGCGCCCACCTACGAGGGGCGCGTGAACTTCATCCACGTCGAGCCGTGGTCCAGCCGAAGGTCGATGCCAACGGCCAACGGCTGGTCGTCCCGGCGGTCGACGAATGGGGCCTGCCCACCGAGCCGTACGTCTTCGTCGTGGACGGCCATGGCAAGGTTGCGGCGAAGTTCGAGGGCGAGGCCTATCCCGACGAGCTGACCCGCGCGCTCGATGCGATCCTGTCCTGAGGCCCGGGGAGGTCCCTAGAGGACGTAGAGGGTCGCGAAGAGGAAGACCCCGGCGGCGGCGACGAAGTACCAGTAGTAGCTCGTCGCCTCCACGATCGTGTGGTGCTCGGCCGAGACGAGCCCACGGTTGGCGCGCCTGACCACAATCGCCATCAGCCCAAGACCGGCCAGGACATGGGCCCCATGAAAGCCGGTGAGGACATAGAAGGTCGACCCGAAGGTCCCGGCGTCCAGGCCGAAGCCGTTGGTCGCAAACTCAAAGCCCTGGATGATGATGAAGATCACGCCCAGCAGCAGCGTGAGACCAATCCAGCGCCGGATACCCGATCGGTCCCCGCTGCGGGCCGAGCGAACGGTCCATAGCATCGTTCCGCTCGATGCCACCAGAAGAACCATGTCAAGGCCCGGCAGCAGCAACGCAGGTCGCTCGAAGCCCGCCACGGGCGGCCACCCGGGGCTCTCGGATCGGATCACGAAGTAGGCGGCGAAGAGGGCACCGAAGAGCATGGTCTCGGAGAGGATGCCGAGCTTGACGGCGAGCAACATGTTGCTCCGGGCCGCATCGGGATCCTCCTCGCCGAAGCCCATGTGGTCGAGGTGTTCGTGACGATCCGCAGTCCCTGCATGCACGCTCATGGTGTCGCGCGCCCCTCTGCGGGCACCCCGAGCCCGCCTCCGTACTCGTACGGTCCCGAGCTGACCGTGGGAATGTGGTCGAAGTTCTGTATCGGCGGGGGCGAGGCGGTCTGCCACTCCAGCGTCTGCGCGCGCCATGGATTCGCCTCGGCCTGCGGGCCACGACGCCACGACCGGACGATGTTGAAGACGAAGACCGCCACCGACAGGAAAATGTTGAAGGCAGCAAAGCTGACCCACAGGTTCACGCCACCCAGCTGTGGCGAATAGTCGGCCACGCGCCGCCGCATCCCCTCGATCCCCAGCCAGAACATCGGCAGGAAGGTGGCGTTGAAGGCCAGCGTGAACCACCAGAAGTGGAGCTTTCCCAGCCGCTCGCTGTACATCCGGCCCGTGATCTTGGGGAACCAGTAGTAGGTGCCCGCGAAGAGGCCGAAGATCGCTCCTCCCACGATCGTGTAATGGAAGTGGGCGACCACGAAATAGGTGTCGTGGAGCGTCAGATCGGTCGGGACGTCGGCGAGGAAGACCCCGGTGATCCCGCCAATCAGGAACGCCCAGATGAAGCCGAAGACCCACAGCATCGGCACCTTGAAGTGGAGCCGCCCCATCCAGATCGTCCCCAGGGCGGAGAGGAAGACGATCCCGGTTGGCACCGAGATCAGCTCGGTGGTGAACATGATCGGGATGTGGAAGAAGGTCGCCATGCCGCTGACGAACATGTGATGCGCCCAGACCATGAAGCTCAAGACGCCGATGCTGATGAACGAGAGGACCGCTAATGGGTAGGCAAAAAGCGGCTTGCGCGCGAAGACCGGCACGATTTCAAGGATCGCGCCCAGGCCGGGCAGGCCCATGATGTAGACGGCAGGGTGCGAATAAAACCAGAAGAGATGCTGGAACAGGATCACATCCCCGCCACGGCTGGCCCTGAAGAACGAGGTGCCCAGCACGCGGTCGAAGAGCAGCATGGTGAAAGCCCCTGCCACGACCGAGGTCGCCACCAGCCCGAGCACTGACGTGACGGTGAGCGCCCACACGAAGATCGGCATCCGCATCAGCGACATGCCCGACGCACGCATCCGAAAGACGGTGACCAGGAAATTGATGGCGCTCAGGATCGAGGCGACGCCCACCGTGACGAAGGCCATCAGGTACGCCTGCTGGCCAAGGTTGGCCTGCTGGCTCAAGGGTGGATAGGCGGTCCAGCCGCTGTCGAAGCCGCCCAGCAGCGGATTGATGGCGACAAGCAGAATCGGGAGCGGCAGGAGCCAGTAGCTGAGGGCGTTGGTCTTGGGGAAAGCCATGTCGCGCGCCCCGATCATGATCGGCACCAGGTAGTTGCCCAGGCCGCCGACGATCGAGATCAGGGCGACGGTGATCATCATCGCCCCGTGCGTGCTGAAGATTTCGTTGTAGGCCTCTTTCCCCAGCACGAGGCCTGGCTGCGCCAGTTCGAAGCGCATCAGCATGGCGGCGCTGCCCGCGACGAGGAACAGGGTGAACGCGGTCGCCAGGTATTGGACGCCGATCACCTTGTGGTCGGTGGTGAAGAGGAAGTACCGCCGCCAGTCGCCGGCCGTGCCGTGGGCGGCATGTTCCTCCTCGATGTTCACCTCTCGCCCGACGGCCCACGTCAGCCAGAAGCGGAAGGCGCCGATGCCGAAGAGGAAACCGATCAGGGCCAAGAGGTAGCCGAGGCCGAGGATCTCGCCGTCGGTGATCTCCATCCCCACAATGCCCGCGAGAATCAACGACCCCGCGCCGATGACTGCACCAATCGCGGCGCCGACTACGGCGCGCACGAGCCCGGGCTTCAATGCTCTCAAGATGCTGACTCCGATCCACTCGGAGGCGGCTGGCTCCCTTCGGAGCCCGGCTTCTGCTTCCGCAGCCAGGCCTTCAGGGCAGCCCGATTGCTCACCACCGTGGTGAAGCGCATGTTCGTGTGGCCGAAGCCGCACAGCTCAGCGCACAGGCCGGGATAGGTGCCCGCCACCGTCGCGGTGACGTAGATCTCGGTCGTGCGTCCGGGCACCGCGTCCTGCTTGATGCCGAAGGCCGGGACCCAGAAGGAGTGGATCACGTCATCCGAGTTGATGACTATGTGGACCCGCTGCCCCACCGGGATGTGCAGCTCCTTCGAGGTGGCGCCCGTGGACGGGTAGGTGAAGTGCCAGGCCCATTGTTCGGCCGACACCTGGACCTCGAAGTCCGCGGTCTGCGCGCCGCGGATGTCGACCAGCCCTGCCGCACCGTATGCAAAAAGCCCGATCACGAGTGCGAAGCTGATGCCGAGCCAGGCCGCCTGGAACCCCCGATGGCCGTGGATCGGCGGGCCATCCGCCTCGTCCCCGTTGGCCCGGAACCAGATCGCGGAGTAGGCGAGCCCGACTACCACGAACATCAGCACCGGGACCGACAGGACGGCGAGCAGCACAAAGGCCGAGTTTTCGATGCCCGCCTCTCGTGAGGCGATGACCGGGATGATCTGGATGCCGGCGACCAGAACGGCCCCGACGATGGAGAGAACCGCCCAGATCGCAGCGGCGATCCAGAGATGTCGCCGTGGAGGAGTCACCCTGTGCTGGATCCGATCAGGTGACCGTGAACTCGGTGTGCATGCCCTTCTTGTAGTGGAAGAGGTCATTAACGTGGAGGTTGCAGAAGACGACGTAGTGGCCCGGCTGGAGCGTCAACCTCAGTGATAGGCCCGTGCTGCCCGGCGGAAGCACCGCGATCTCGCTGGGATTGCCCACTTCCGTGAGTTGGGACGACTCCTCGTCGACTCTGCCCTTGTCCTCGCCAGACGTGACCAGGGGCAGCTTGTCTGGCGCCAGGTCCGTCTTGCGGACGAGGAACTCGTGCTCCTTGTCGCCGTTGTTGGTGAAGTTGATCTGGATGTCGCCCGCCTTGAGGTCACCCGAGCTGAGCTTGATCTCCCATTCCTTCAAGGTCGCGGTGACGGTCGTGCCAGCCGACCCGGCCGGCGACGAGCAAGCGCCCACGAGGCCACCGATCGCAATGAGCGCCAACGCCTTTCGCACCGTTCCGGTCAACTTCTCCTCCTCGACCTGAGATGTGTCGTAGGCAAGGCCACGCGACAGCGCCAGGCGCCGCCGTAGGCACCCAGCATCGCCACCACTTGCGCCCGTTTCTATACTCGGAATGAGCCATTATCGGAGTCCGTCTTGGCCATCCCGCCCTACACCGCCCCGGTGATCACGGATACGGCTCACTACGCTGGTGAGGCTGTCTATGACACCGAGCTGGCCGGCCTTGCGCGGTCCCGCGCCGAGCGCTGGAACCTCTGGCTGCACACGAACCGTGGTGTTGCACAGCTTGTGGTCGATGTGGCCGCCGTGGTCACCATCAGCCTGACGTTCACGACCACAATCCTGCCGGCCGACGTGATGTTCCACGTCGTGTTCGTGCTGCTGACCGCCCAGGCATTCCTTTTCGGCCTGCGGCCCACGCTGCTGCGGATTGGAATCGTGTCCATCCCCCTGCTCGTCTACGCCAACGCACGGCTCCTTGGCTTCGACGAGCCAACCTTCGACCTGGCCGAATGGCCACTCATGTTCGTGATAGCCGTTCTGGTCGCGTGGATGGCCGATCGCGTGGACACCACCGCAAAGCGGTATGCCAGCCTCTTCAGACAGGCCAGCGAGCGGCTCCTCACCGTCGAGGAGGATGAGCGACGGCGGATCGCCATGGAGCTGCACGATGGAGTGGGGCAGGTGCTTACGGCGATGACCCTGACGCTCGATGCTGCCGTCGGCGCGCAAGCGACCAGGACGAGCGCTCAGCGCATTGGCTCCGCGCGCAGGATGGCAGCCACCGCACTCGCCGAAGTGCGTCACCTGGCCCACCGGATGCGGCCCGGGCGCCTGGAGGAGCGAGGGCTGACAGCCGCGATCCGCGACCTGGCCGGTCAGTCCGGGTTCCCGGTCCGCGTCCACGTCGACCCGCAGGTCGATCCAATGCCCGCCATGGAGCCGACGGCGACGGTCGGGGTCTACCGGATCGTCCAGGAGGCGTTGGCCAATGCCGCACGGCACAGCGGAGCCCCGGTAGCCCACGTGTCGCTCGGGCTTCGCGATCGCCACCTGCTGGTCCTGGTCTCCGACGAGGGTCGCGGCTTCGATCCGGGGTCAACCGACGATGCTGGCATCGGCCTGGCCGGCATGTACGAGCGAGCCGAGCTGCTCGGCGGCAGCCTCTCCATCCAGTCGGCCATCGGCCATGGCACCCGCGTGGTCCTCGTCCTGCCACTCCGGCAGGCGTCACGCTGATGGACAAGATCCGGGTCGGCATCGTCGACGATCACGCCCTGGTGCGAGAGGGTCTGCGGCTGATCCTCGAGCGTGAACCCGACATCGAGGTCATCGGTGAAGCTGCCGATGCGGCAGGCGCTTTTGCCATCGCCACCGGCCGCAAGCCGCATGTCCTCGTGGTCGACCTGACCCTGGGTGAGACCGATGGCGTCACCCTGCTCCACGACCTCACTGTCCGATACCCTCGCATTCGGCTGGTGACCGTCACCATGCATGAGCACGAGGAAACCGTGCGACAGGCCTTCCTGGCTGGTGCGGCCGGCTACGTGGTCAAGGGCGCCCCGAGTGCCGACCTGATCGCCGCGGTGCGCGCGGTGGCCAGGAACCAGCATTACGTGCACCCCAAGGTGGCGGCGGTCGTGGTGGTCGACTCGCTTCGCTGGCTCCGGCAGGCGGATCGGCTGACCCCCCGCGAGATCGAGGTCCTGCGGCTCCTCACCGCGGGACATACCGCGGCCGAGACCGGGCGTGCGCTGGGAATCAGCGCGAACACCGTCCGCCGTCATATTGCCAACGTGACCGACAAGGCGGGCGTGCACGGCCGTGTCGCGCTGACCCGCTATGCCCTCGAGCACCACCTGGTTCGCGACGAAACCTAGCCCCTGTCGTGGCCCGATGCGGCCTCCGCTAGACTGCGGCCGCCATGCAGGATCAGCGGCCGCCGGCCGTCGAGCGAAGATCGTTCGCGCCGCGCCTGCTGGCCGCTCCGGTCGTCGCAGTCGCGGCGCTGGGGCTCATCTACCTTGTCACCCGCCCGCTTGGCGGCGAGCCCCAGCCATCGTTCTTCGTGATCGGCAGCGCGGCGCCCGGGGTGCGGATTGGCCAGATTGCACCCGGCACCGCTCAGGCGCCCGCCTCTTCGCAGCTTGCCCTGAATGACGTGCAGGGCGCACCGCTGGACCTTCGAGAGTTCGGCGGGCGGCCACTGTGGGTGATCTTCTGGAAGACCGCCTGCGAGCCCTGCGAGGCCGAAGCCGCGGATGTCGCCGCCGCCTACGATGCGCACCGCCCTGAAGGGCTTGCGATCGTCGGGGTCGACGTCTGGGACAGTCCGGCCGTTGTGGGCGACTACACGGAGGCACATCCTGTCGATTACCCGATCGGCGTCGACCCCACCGGAGGTTTCCTGAGCGCATACGGCGTGTGGGGTGCGCCGACCCACTACTTCATCGGATCCGACAGCATCATCCGGGATCGATTCTTCGGCCCGATGAGCCGCGATCAGATCGAAGCCAGCCTGCGGCGCATCCTGCCGGTGGCGACCTCCTCCTGACACCGACGAAACCTCGGGCGTATCAACCAGCGACCGACCTGATCAGGAGAGGAGCCATTTCCGATGCGATCCGGAGTCCTGCGCAAACGCTGGCTGCCGCGGGGAGCGACGCTGACCGCCATGCTGTTCTTGCTCGCGGCCTGCGCTGCCGCCAGCCCCAGTCCCTCGCCGAGCGCCCAATCCTCGACAGTTGACCTGCATGGGCTCGCGTTCGGCGTCGCCGAGATCACAATCTCGCCCGGAGACGTCAGCTTCGCGAACCAGGACGCGGTGCCTCACCTCATCGCCGAAGGACAGAACGGCACGCAGGTTGCAAGTCCGCGCTTCACGAAGACAAACGTCGCGGCCAACCAGACTGCGATCATCACGTTCGGCGCGGCGGGCGACTACCAGATCACGTGCCTGATCCACCCGACCATGAACATGGTGGTGCACGTCCAGTAGCTAGCGGAAATGGCGGCTGAGCTCGGAGTGATAGCGGCGGCCTAGCTGGTCGGCGTGCGAGGTGGCCCAGTCGACCAGGCGAATCGTGCCGGCCGGAGGTGCGGCTGAGACGAGCAGGCTGGCCGTCAGCTCGGTCACCTCGTGGCGTGTCAGCATCACGTCTCCCACGACAAGGCCGATGGCCTGGCTGGCCCCCAGCGCCAGCGTCGGCGGCAGGTGCACGAGCCTGGCCCGGCGCCCGATGGCTCGCGCCAGGAGCCTCACGAACTCGTCGAAGGTCAGGATGTCGGGACCGGCCGCATCGGTCTCCAGGTTCTCTGCCTGGCTGCCGGCTCGGACCGCAATAACCGCCACGTCATCGACATGCACCGGTTGGAGCCGATAGCGACCGTCGCCTGGCACGCCGAAGGCCGGGAAGCGGCGGAGCGTCCAGCACAGGTTGTTGACGAGGATGTCACCCGGGCCGTACGTGAGGGTCGGACGCACGATGGCGTACGAGAGGCCGCTCCGGCGCACCTCGTCGTCAAGGCGGGCCTTGGCCCTGAAGTAGGCGGTCGGCGCGGAGTCGGAGGAGTTGACCACGCCGATATGGACCAGGCGGCGCACCCCCGCATGCCGGGCAGCCTCGATCAGCCGCAGCGTCCGCGCGATGGCCAGCTGATACGTCGTCTCGCCACGCTCGAAGCGGATCCAGTGGGTGTTGTAGAGCGTGTCGACGCCCTCGAGGACCGGCGCCAGTGTGGAGGCATCGTCCAGGTCGACCTGCGCCACGCCGATCCTCCCGCCGAACGGGTCCTTCGCTGGCTGGCGCCGAACGAGGGTGACGACCTCGCGTCCCTCTTCAAGCAGTCGTGCCGCGACGGCGCGACCTGTGAAGCTGAACGCCCCGGTCACCGCGTCGCGCATCGGCCGCTAGATCCCCTCACAGACCTGGCCGGATGGGGGCGGAGTGCAGTTCGGCGTGACGATCTGCGACACCTGGGGCCGCAGGAAGAGCAATGCGAGGGTCAGCAGCAGAACGATGACCAGGATCAGGACGAGCGCCAGGGGCCAGTCATCTCTGTCCACTGAGCCTCACGGTAGCACTCCACGCTCCGCGGGCTCGACGTTCCCGGTGCTGCCGTCCACTGTCACGTGCATCCCGGTTGACAGGCGAGCCGTGGCATCGCCGCAGCCGACGACGGCCGGGATTCCGTACTCACGCGCGATGATCGAGGCGTGGGCGGCGGCGCTCCCGACGTCCGTGACGACCGCGGCCGCCCGGGTGAAAAGCGGCGTCCAGGCCGGCGCGGTAAGGGGGGCGACGAGGATCTCGCCCGGCTGAAGTTCGTCGAACTGGTCCGGACCGCGGATCACGCGCACCGTGCCGGTCGCGCGGCCCGGCGACGCAGGCACGCCGGATGTCAGGGCGTGGTCCGATGGACGGGCGCCAATCATCCCCGGGAAGCTGTCCCATAGCCGCTGGAGCATGGGATTCACGCGGCCCACCATTGGCGGTGGCACCAGGCGAGCCTGCTGGCTCCAGAGCGCGCGCCGACGGGGCGCATCGACGCCCGGCATCAGCGGTGTCCCGTCCAGTTTTGCGAGAACCTCGGCACGCGTGAGGAAGAAGACGTCGTCGGGTTCGCCAATTTCCCCGCGGTCCGCGAGTGCGGCGCCGATCCGCAGAACCGCCCGCCGCATGACTGGCCACGCGATCGTCAGCTCCTCCGTCTGCTCCTCCCGAATCGGGACGAGATGCTGCGAATCGGCCAGCAGGCGGCGGAAGGTGCGGAGTCGCCGGGGTGACGCGGCGAGGACCTCGAACGCAGCAGTCTCGGCCGCCTGCCTCGCGTCGACCACGCGGCGGTGAGTCTCGGTCGGCGCCGTGGCGGTCGTGTCGAGTGGGACGGGAGCGTGCCGCCAATCGAGCGAGACGATACCCTGGCGCTTCCGAGCGGCTGGCTGCTCGAAACCTGCGAGGAGCGGCATGTGGCCGCCGCCGAGTGGCCCGGCCAAGTGTCGGCGATAGAACCCGGCGAGGTTCATCTCCATCTTGTAGGCCGCACCCGACAAGGCCGCGATCGATGTGAAGTACTCGCCCGCCAGTTTGGCCAGCTCGTCGATCAGCAGCGGGAGGTCGCCGACGGGCAACGTTTCCACGCGGCGCTCGGCATCGGCCACAGACGCGCGATAGCGCGGCTGCAGGTCGTCGCGCCATTCGCGTTCGACGACGGGAAAGCTGTAGCGAACGGTCGGCGGCATGATCCCCGCGATGTA
>VBJX01000015.1:2989-18247 GCA_005879775.1 Chloroflexota bacterium | reverse complement strand
CCGCCGATCTGGCGCAGAGTCCGCCCGCAGCGTGGGCAATCCTCGCCGCCTCGCAGGTGAACCTTGAGGAACTCGCGATGCTGAACCTCGATGTTGGGAGGGACCAGATTGCGCACTCGCTCGGTGGCATCGGCCAGGACGGTGCGCATGGCGGTGTACAGCCGATCCACCTCGTCGGGATGCAGCGTGCTTCGGCGGCGCAGCGGCGCCAGTTGCGCCTCCCAGAGGATCTCGTCGCTGTAGGCATTGCCGATCCCGGCCACGAAACGGCTGTTGCGCAGGAGCGACTTCAGCTCGCCGGGATGACGGCGGATCCGCTCGCGGAAGCGCTCGAGGGTCAGCTCGGGGTCGTCCGCATCGGGTCCCATCTCTGACCAGCCGGGGATCGCGTCGAGCCCGTCGGGGGCGACCAGGTAGAGCTTCCCGAGCATCTCGCGGTCGACATAGCGCAGCTCGCCGCCACCCTCAAATCGGATCCGGAGACCGGTCCTGGCACGCACCTTCGGCGAGTCGCCGAGCAGCCAGAAGCGGCCGGCCAGCATCGGGTTGGCGGCCAGCATCCGCTCGGTGTGCCCATCGCGATCGAACGGCACGAGCAGGAACTTCCCCCGCCGCCGGGCAGCGCCGAGACGGGTGCCGGCCAGCGAGGCCACCTCCTCCGGGGTGGCACGCACCAGGATCGGCGCAGGGGCGGTCGCCTCGAGCACGATACGGCCCGCCGCACGCTTGGCGAGCTCCTCGGCGACGACGGTCAGATCGGGCAGTTCGGGCATGCCGGAGCGTGATTGACCGTGTGGTATGCTGCCCCGGCTCTGGACCAGACAACCGCATAGCCGCGCGTGGATGCGCGTCGTTCCCCTCGGCCGTAATGGAGGAGCACCCGAGTCGTCTGATCGGCCATGAAGGCAGCTTCCAACTGACCCAGTTGGCGAACGACACGCCCTCCGTGTGCGGAGGGCGTTTGTAGTGCCGGGGACATCACACCAGGAGCGTACAACCACTTGTCCGACGAAACGAACCAGCTCGAGCCGCAGGTCGAGGATCCGATTCCCGACACGGCTGAGGCACCGCCAGAGGCCACGGAGCAGATGACGCCCGAGGCCGTGGCAGCCGACGAGCCGGAATCGGCCGAGTCAGCGCCCGAGGCCGAGGCAGCCCCCGAAGCCGAGGCAGCCCCCGAAGCCGAGGCAGCCCCCGCCGCAGAGTCAGCCCCCGCGGCAGAGCCAGAGATCGTGGTGGCCACTGCGGAGCCTGAGCCCGATGCGGAGCCAGAGCCCGATGCGGAGCCCGCGGCAGCAGCGGACGATGTCGCGCCGGAACCCGAAACCGTCGCGGCGGAGGCGCCCGCCACCGAGCCCGATACCTCCGAGCCGATGACCATGGCCCAGCTTCTCGATGACCCGTCCAACGAGGTGAAGAGCCTCAAGCATGGCGACGTCGTCGAGGGGACGGTGGTTCGTATCGATCCCGACGAGATCCTGGTCGACTTTGGCGGCAAGAGCGAAGGGGTCGTCTCCAACCGTGAGCTGATGAGCCGTCGCGGCCCGCGCGATGGCGACGAACCTCGCGCCGAGCTGAAGGTCGGGGACGAGGTGCTCGTCTACGTCCTCCAGCCCGAGTCGCCCGAAGGGCACGCCGTCCTGTCGCTGCGTCGCGCCGGGCTGGAGCGTAAGTGGCGCGCGATGCAGGAGCGCTTCGATGCCGGTGAGATCGTCGAGGCGCGGGTGATCGACCACAACAAGGGCGGCCTCATCGTAGACCTCGGGGTGCGCGGCTTCGTGCCGATCAGCCAGATCGTCGACTTCCCGCGGCGGCCCCGGGACGAGCAGCCGCGTGACGCCGCCCAGGAGATCGCCGAGAAGCTGCAGCCGTTCGTGGGGCGCAGCCTGCGCCTCAAGATCCTCGAGGTGAACCGCAAGGCGAACCGCCTCATCCTGTCGGAGAAGGTCGCTCTCTACGAGGAGCGGCGCGAGAAGCGCGACGAGCTCTTCAGCAGCCTGCAGGTCGGCCAGCGGGTGCAGGGGACGGTGCGCAGCATCGCGCCATTCGGGGTCTTCATCGACCTCGGTGGGATCGACGGCCTCGTGCACAAGAGCGAGCTTTCCTGGAACAAGGTGAACAACCCGGAGACCGCCTACGCCATCGGCGACGAGGTCGAGGCAGAGGTGATCGACATCAACCACGAGCGCGGCCGGATCAGCCTTTCGATACGCCGCCTGCAGCCGGATCCGTGGCAGGAATCAGTCGCCAAGTACAAGATCGGCGACGTGATCGGCGGCACAGTCACCAAGCTCGTGAACTTCGGTGCCTTCGTGCGGGTCGAGGAGGGCCTTGAGGGGCTGATTCACATCAGCGAGCTGTCGAACCAGCGCGTCGCGCATCCGGGCGACGTGGTCAAGGAGGGCGACGAGCTCAAGCTGAAGATCATCAGCCTCGACTCAGAGCGTCATCGGCTCGGCCTTTCGCTGAAGCAGGCCGAGGATCGCCCGGCGCCGGCGGCGGCGGGGGCGGCGGCTCCTGCGGCGCCGCAAGCGCGCTTCGAGGAGCGTCCGCCTCGACGCGAACGGCGTGACCGCCGCGACCGCGATTATCGACCGGAAGACGCGATCAGCGAGCCGGACGAGGGGATCGACAACACCATGGCAGCCGCCTTTGCCGAGTCGGGGCTGCTCGACCAGTTCCGCGCTTCGCAGACACCGAAGCCAGCTCCGGAGGCTGCTCCCGAAGCACCTGCCGAGGCGGCGGCGGCGGAAGCTCCTGAGCCGGAGGCTCCCGCCGAGGAGGCCGTAGCTGAGCCGGAGGCTCCCGCCGAGGAGGCCGTGGCTGAGCCGGAGGCTCCCGCCGAGGAGGCCGCCGCTGAGCCGGAGGCGACGGAGGCCGTCGCCCCGGAGACCGAAACCGAGGCCGCCGCCCCGGAGACCGAGGAGCCGGCACCCGAGGCCGCGGCGGAAGAAGAGCCGCCCGCCGATGAGCCGCCCGCCGAAGAGCCGCCCGCCGAGGCCGCTGCGGAGGAAGAGCCGCCGGCCGATGAGCAGAAGGCTGCCGAGCCCGATGCCGACCGGAGCGACGAAACCGCCGCCGAGGAAGCCGCCCCCGGCGACGATACGGCCGCCGAGAAGGACAAGGCCTAGGGCACTGGGCGACCTTCGCCCGCGTCTGGCAGCGCAGTCGCCGCTGCGCCGACGTGAGCATTCGGTCCCCGTCAGACGTAGTACCTATTGAAGGCACCCGCCGCAGAGTGGTGCCGTACACTCCACGCGATGTCCGGCTCCCGAGGGGGGCCGGCGATACTCAGGATCCGAACCATGGACCGCTTCGACAAGTTCACCGACCGGGCGCGCAAGGTACTGACCCTTGCCCAGGACGAAGCGCAGCGCTTCAACCACAACTACATCGGCACCGAGCATCTCCTGCTCGGGCTCGTCCGCGAGGGCGAGGGTGTGGCGGCCCGGGTCCTGGAGAACATGAACGTCGAGCTCTCCAAGGTGCGCACCGCGGTCGAGTTCATCATCGGGCGGGGGGACAGGCCGGTCGTCGGCGAGGTCGGGCTCACGCCGCGGGCCAAGCGGGTGATCGAGCTGGCCATCGACGAGGCTCGACGCCTGGGCCACAACTACATCGGCACCGAGCACCTCCTGCTCGGCCTCGTCCGTGAGGGCGAGGGGATCGCCGCCGGGGTCCTCGAGAGCCTGGGCGTCAACCTGGACAAGGTGCGCCACCAGGTGATCCACGTCCTGAGCCAGAGCACCAGCAGTGCCCCGGCACAGGAGACGAAACGCCCCTCGAAGACACCCACCCTCGACCAGCTGGGGATCAACCTGACCGAGGCGGCCCGCTCCGGCAAGCTCGACCCGGTGATCGGTCGCGAGAAGGAGATCGAGCGCGTCATCCAGATCCTCTCGCGCCGGACGAAGAACAACCCGGCGCTGATCGGCGAGCCCGGAGTGGGCAAGACGGCGATCGCCGAGGGACTGGCGCACCGCATCGTGAGCGGTGACGTCCCCGAGACCCTGGCCGACAAGCGGGTCCTGACCCTGGACATCGGCTCGCTGGTGGCCGGCACCAAGTACCGCGGCGAGTTCGAGGAGCGCCTCAAGAAGATCATCGAGGAGCTGCGCAGCTCCAGCGACAGTGTCCTGTTCATCGACGAGCTGCATACGCTGGTCGGGGCAGGTGCTGCCGAAGGCGCAATCGACGCGGCCAACATCCTCAAGCCGCCACTCTCGCGCGGCGAGCTGCAGTGCATCGGCGCCACCACCCTCGACGAGTACCGCAAGTACATCGAGAAGGACGCCGCCCTCGAGCGCCGCTTCCAGCCGGTGATGGTCGAGGAGCCGACCGTCGATGAGGCGATCGCCATCCTCTTCGGCATCCGCTCGCGCTATGAGGACCACCATCACGTCAAGATCAGCGACGAGGCGGTGCATGCCGCGGTGGACCTCTCGGTCCGCTACGTCGCCGACCGCGCCCTCCCGGACAAGGCGATCGACCTGATGGACGAAGCGGGCTCGCGCGTCCGCCTGCGCAAGGCATCGGCGCCCCCGGAGGTCAAGGAGGCGCAGCACGAGCTCGAGGAGGTGACGCGCCAGAAGGACGAGGCGATCGCCGCCCAGGACTACGAGGCCGCTGCCCGGCTCCGTGACGAGGAGGCTCAGGGCAAGGAGCGGATCGACCAGATGCGTGCCGCCTGGCAGGAGGAGGCCGCCAAGGACGTCCCGGTCGTCACCGAGGAGGAGATCGCGCAGGTCGTCAGCATGTGGACCGGGATCCCGGTGATCCGCATCAGCGCCGAAGAGTCGGAGCGCCTCCTGCACATGGAGGACGCCATCCACAAGCGCGTGATCGGCCAGCAGGAGGCGATCGAGACCGTCAGCAGGGCGGTCCGCCGCGCGCGGGCCGGGCTGAAGGACCCCAAGCGCCCGATCGGCGGCTTCATCTTCCTGGGCCCCACCGGCGTCGGCAAGACCGAGCTGGCCAAGGCGCTCGCCGAGTTCATGTTCGGCTCCGAGGACGCCCTCGTGAAGATCGACATGAGCGAGTTCATGGAGCGCCACAACGTCTCGCGCCTGGTCGGCGCCCCGCCCGGCTACGTCGGCTACGACGAGGGCGGCCAGCTGACCGAGGCGGTGCGCCGCAAGAGCTACAGCGTGGTCCTGCTCGACGAGATCGAAAAGGCGCATCCGGAGGTCTTCAACATCCTCCTCCAGATCCTCGAGGATGGGCACCTGACCGATGCCAAGGGGCGCCGGGTCGACTTCCGCAACACGATCATCATCATGACCAGCAACGTCGGCGCCCAGCTGCTCCAGAAGGACAGCCGGATCGGGTTCCGCGCCGGGGACGGCGAAGGGGCGGCCGAGCAGGCAGCCGACTACGACCGGATGAAGGAGAAGGTGCTCGGGGAGCTGAAGAACCTGTTCCGTCCCGAGTTCCTCAACCGGATCGATGCCACGGTCGTCTTCCGCGAGCTGACCCGCGAGGAGATCCGCGAGATCGTCGACCTGCTCCTGGCCCGCGTCAAGGCGCAGCTGGCCGGCCAGCAGATGGAGCTGGTGGTGACCGACGCTGCCAAGGACGCGATCATCGTCAAGGGCTACGACCTGGCCTTTGGCGCGCGGCCGCTGCGCCGCGAGATCCAGCAGCAGATCGAGGATCCACTCGCCGAACGGATGCTGCAGGCCGCGTTCGAGGCGGGCGACACGATCGTGATCGACGCCACGCCCGACGGCCTGATCATCGAGAAGCGCACCCCGCAGCGCGAGCCCGTCAAGGCCCGCTGACCCGGTCTTCACGGCCCGATAACGCCGCGGTACTCGGGCCCGTGGCAAGATGGCGCGACCCGTGCCAGCCATCCGCTCCCTCTACGTCTGCCAGCAATGCGGCACCACCTCGCCGAAATGGGCCGGCCAGTGCCCGTCGTGCGAAGCGTGGAACACGCTGGTCGAGACGGTCGTGACGCGGGCGCCGCCGTCGGCCGCCGCTCGGGCCCGTGCGCGCGGCGCAGGGGGCAACGGGGCAGCGGCGGTCTCGCCGATCGGCGACGTCTCGAGCGCTGAGGCGGCGCGCCTGGCCAGCGGGATCGGCGAGCTGGATCGCGTCCTCGGCGGCGGCCTGGTACCCGGCTCGATCGTCCTCTTCGGCGGCGATCCGGGGATCGGCAAGAGCACGCTCCTCCTGCAGCTGGCCGCCAGCCTGGCGCGGGCCGGCAGCTCTGTCCTCTACATCAGCGGCGAGGAGTCCTCGTCACAGGTACGCGGGCGGGCCGAGCGGGTGGGGGCCGTCGTCGACGGCGTGGGGCTGGTGGCCACCACCGACCTGGCAACCGCGATCGGCGCGATCGAGGCGCTGGCTCCCGGGCTGGCGGTGGTCGACAGCGTGCAGACCATGGTGAGCGCCGATCTGGGCGGCCCCGGTGGGAGCGTCGGCCAGGTGCGCGAGGTGGCCACGCGGCTGGCCGAGGTGGCCAAGGCGGGCGCAACCTGCGTGGCGCTCATCGGGCACGTCACCAAGGAAGGGACGGTCGCCGGGCCGCGCACGCTGGAGCACCTCGTCGACGCGGTGATCTACCTGGAGGGCGAGCGGCTCGGCACCACCCGGCTGCTGCGCGCCGCCAAGAACCGATTTGGCTCGACCGATGAGGTCGGCGTCCTGGAGATGCGCGCCGATGGCCTCGTCGAGGTGCCCGATGCCAGCCGCTTCTTCCTCGAATCGGAGCAGCCGCCAGTCGCGGGCAGCGCGGTGACGATCACGCTGGAGGGGTCACGCCCGCTGGCTGTCGAGATCCAGGCGCTGGTGGCCCCTGCCGGCTACGGGTCGCCGCGACGCGCCACCACCGGCATCGACGTCAACCGGGTCCTGATGCTGATCGCCGTCCTCGCCCGCCATGCTGGGCTGAACCTGATCGGCCACGACGTCTACGTCAACGTGGCCGGCGGCCTCCAGATCGGGGAGCCGGCGGCCGACCTGGCGGTGGCCGCCGCCCTCGCCTCGTCCCTGCGGGAGCGCCCCGTTCGGGAGGGGACCGTCCTGGCCGGGGAGCTGAGCCTCTCCGGGCGGCTGCGGCCGGTCGCCCGCGCCGAGCGGCGCCTGGCCGAGGCGGCGCGCCTCGGCTTCACGCGCCTGATCACCGGGCCGGAACGCGGCGGATCGACCATCAAGCATCGCCCGCAGGGATCCGAAACGGTGGCCGCCACTGACCTTCGCGAGGCATTGCGGCTGGCGTTGGTCGAGGGCTGACGCACCTCCCAAACCCGTTGCCGCGGGTGGGGGCCCATGCTAAGGTTGGCCGCCGCCGCGAGGCGGGCGTGGGCGACTTCATCGGAATTCATCGGTTTCCTTCTTCCATCCGCATTTCCGCTCACGCCACCGAATTCATAGACGGTCTCATCAGGTTCATGACCAAGATCATCCAGCTGGTGGGGGCCCTGCTTGGAACCCTCGCGGGCTTCGGGCTGGGGCTTCTCATCCTCGAGCAGCCAAACGCCTTCGTGAGCGGGCCGAACCGGCCCGCCTTCCTGATGGCGGTGGTCGCCGCCTCGCTCCTCTTCGGATACCTGGCGATCCCGTACATCACCGTGCGGCCGGCCCGTTGGGCGGTCGACCGGCTGGCTGCGGCCGGCGCCGGCGACTTCGCCCTGGGCGTCGGCGCGATCGTCATCGGCCTCCTGATGGGCCTCCTCATCGGCGTGCCGCTCTCCGCCCTGGGAGGCACGGCCGGCTCGATCCTGCCGCCGACGGTGGCCGTCATCTTCGCGCTCGGCCTGCTGGCCGCCACCCTCTACAAGCGCGACGTGCTGCTGCCGGCGATGGCGGCGATCCTCCCCGGCACGCGTCGCCGCGCCGGAACGAACCTCATCGCGATCGACACCAGTGCGGTCATCGACGGCCGGATCGTGGACGTGGGCCGCACCGGCTTCATCCTCGGCACGCTGGTGGTGCCGCGCTTCGTCCTCGACGAGCTGCAGCGGATCGCCGACTCGCCCGACGCCGTGCGCCGCAACCGCGGCCGCCGCGGCCTGGAGATGCTCTCGGCCCTGCAGAAGGACTCGATCTCGCCCGTCGAGGTGAGCGAGGAGACCTACCCGGAGATCGGCGAGGTCGACGCCAAGCTGGTCGCCTTCGCCCGCGATCGGAATGCTGCCATCCTGACCAACGACTTCAACCTGAACCGCGTCGCGGAGCTGCAGGGGATCCGGGTGCTGAACATCAACGAGCTGGCGAACGCGGTGAAATCGGTCCTGCACCCCGGCGAGGAGATGCAGGTCAGGATCATCCAGGAGGGCAAGGAGCCCGGTCAGGGGGTCGGCTACCTGGACGACGGGACGATGATCGTGGTCGAGGGCGGGAGCCAGCACATGGAGCAGGAAGTGGCGATCACGGTGACCAGGGTCCTTCAGACGGTCGCCGGCCGGATGGTCTTCGCCCAGCCGCGCGAGGGCTGAGGTGGCTGGGCCGATCGCGGCCGTGCTCGTCGCCGCCGGTCAGAGCCGGCGGATGGCATTCGGCGACAAGCTGTGGATCGATCTGTGGGGGCGCCCGGTCTGGCGCTGGGGCCTGGACACGCTGCTGACCGTGCCCGGCATGACGCAGGTGGTGGTGGTCGCCCCGGCGGGCGCCCTCGAACGCTTCCAGCAGGCGCTGCCGGAGGCCGCCCGCGAACGCTGCTCGGTGGTGGAGGGCGGGGCGGAGCGGGTCGATTCGGTGGTTGCGGGGATCTCTGCCCTGACGGCCCTCGGCCTCCCCGACGAGATCCCGGTGCTGGTCCACGACGCTGCTCGCCCGGCCGCCTCTGCAGACCTGATGAGCCGCGTGGCCGATGCGCTGCAACCCGGCGAGGGGGTGATCCCGGTGGTGCCACTGCACGACGCTCTCAAGAAGGTCGACGCCTCCGGGCGAGTCGTGGCTCCCATGGACCGAGAAGCGGTGAGCGCCGCTCAGACTCCCCAGGCTGCGACGCTCGGTGCGCTGCGAGCGGCAATCGAAGAGTCGATGGCGTGGGGCCGCCCATCCCGGGTGAGGTGGGAAATCGCAAGCTGACCGAGCCGGGTGACGAGGCGCTGCTGCGCGGTGTTCTGGCCGGCGCTGTCCTGCCGGTCGAGCCACCCACCGCGGCGGGAGAACGGACCGGGATCGGTTTCGACGCCCATCGTTTCGACCCCGCCCTGCCACTGCGCCTCGGTGGCCTCGCTGTCAAGGGTGAGCCCGGGCTGGCCGGCCACTCGGACGGCGACGCGGCCCTGCACGCGGTGATCGATGCCCTGCTCGGCGCTGCGGGCCTTGGCGACATCGGCAGCCTCTATCCGGCCGACGACCCGAGATGGCAGGACGCCGATTCGGCCGAGCTCCTGCGAGGCGCGGTCGATCGGCTATCGGACGCTGGTTGGCACCCATCGGGCATTGACCTGGCGATCGTGGCGCAGCGTCCCTCGATTGCCGAGCTGCGCGACGAGATGGTGAAGCGCATTGCGGGGCTGTGCGGCGTCGACGAAGCGGCGGTCAGTGTCAAGGGGACCACCTCGGATGGCCTTGGCTTTGCCGGGAACGAGGGCATTGCGGCCTTCGCGGTGGCGGCCATCGCGCGGGCGTGAGCGAATGGATCGGCGGGCGCCGGCCCGTGGCGGAAGCGCTGGCCGCGGGGCGACCGGCCCATCGCCTGCTCGTGTCGGACACCGCTCGACCCAGCCCGGAGCTCAAAGCGCTGCTCGCCGCGGCCCGAGACCGGTCGGTTCCGGTCGAGCGCGTCGCTGGCGACCGGATCCGGCAGCTGGCCGGCTTCGACGGGCACCAGGGAGTTGTGCTGGAGGTCGACGAGCGCCGCTGGTCTGACCCATCCGAGATCCTGGCGCGGGCCGCCGCTCGCGGGCACGACCCGATGATCCTGGCCCTGGACCACCTCCAGGATCCGGTGAACGTCGGCACGCTGCTGCGCTCGGCGGAGGCCGCCGGCGCGGACGGCGTGGTCTTCCCCACGCGAGGCGCGGCGCCGGTGAGCGCGGCGGCGATCAAGGCGTCGGCGGGAGCAAGCGAGCACCTGCTCCTGGCTCCGGTCGAGACCCTGGCCGGCACCATCCGCGAGCTTCAGGCGCGAGGCGTCCGCGTGGTGGCGGCCGACCAGGAGGCGGTGCAGACCGCCTGGGAGTCAGGCCTGGCAGGCCCGATCGCGATCGTGGTGGGCAGCGAGGGGAGCGGGGTCTCGGGCGCCATTCGGCGCCGGTGCGACCTCCTCGTCAGCTTCCCGATGGCGGGACAGGTCGGCTCGCTGAACGCGGCCACCGCCGGCGCGCTCCTCCTCTTCGAGGTGGTTCGTCAGCGATCGCTCTCGGGCCGCGACTAGAATCGGATCCGAGGCCGACGTAGCTCAACGGTAGAGCAGCGGTTTTGTAAACCGCCGGTTGTGGGTTCGACTCCCTCCGTCGGCTCCAGATTCTGAGCAGCTACGGCCGATGGCTCGGTGCCGTGGACGGGTGAGCGCGGGGAGTCGCCGTCGGTGGGTTGGATGCGGGGTCCTTGGGCGCCGCGTGCGAAGCCTGCTTGGCCTCGTCGATCGCCTGCTGCAGGCCGTTAGTCGCCTGGGACGGAGCGCTGGCGATAAGCGCCCGGAGCACGTCGAGATGATGCTGCAGGTCAGCCCGTACGGATCGGTCGATGTTGCCGCGCTCGAGCTCGGTGAGCGTGTGCAGGTACGCCTGCAGCGCTGCCTGCGCAGCGGGCCCATCGCCATTGCGGACGGCGGCGTCTGCCTCGCTCAGTCGATCGTCGAGCTGCTCGGCAAGCCCGTGCTCGCGCGCAGCGCCATGGGCTGGAAGGGTGAATGAGGCGATTGCCAACCTGACCCCATACAACGGCTGCCCCGGTCCGCTCTCGGCGGCCGCCACACCGCTCGCCACCAGCACGAGTCCAAGCGCCACGGCAAGTGACCAGCCGCGCGCCCAGGGCTTGGAGGCACGGGGAGCGGCGAGGCTGGCTGTCGGCTGGCGGACGAAGGCCACCACCACGGCGTCACGCATCCGCGACATCTGCGCCCGGTCCGGACTGAGGGCGTCAACGGCGTAGCGCTCCAGCCGCTCGAGCATCCGAGTGTCGTCGCGGACCGTCACGGCCGGTTCTCCTCGGCGGGTCGCTTGCGCGCGGCCCTCGACTCGCTGACCGAGTCGTCTCCGAGGGCTCGGCGGAGAGCCGCGATGGCGCGGAACTGGAGGCCGCGCACCGTCCCTTCCCGCTTGCCCATCACGATCCCAACCTCGCGTGGCGTCAGCCCGGCCATGAATCGGTACCCGATCACGGTTTGCTGCTCCTCCGTGAGCTGGGAGAGCGCAGCCTCGACCGCCGCGAACTCGCTCGCCAGCTCGGCTGCGGCCTCAGGCCCGATCTCCGCACTCGGCGCAGCGCGCAGCGCCTCGAGCGGATCATGAGAGCGCCGAGCACGCAGCACGTCGACGAGGCCGTTGCGAGCGATGCGGAAGAACCACGCCTCGAACGGAATGCCTCGTCGCTGGTAGCGGGGGAGTGCCTCGATCATCTTCAGGAATGTCCGCTGGGTCAGGTCCTCGGCATCGGCGCGGTTGCCGAGCCGGAAGAAGGCAAACCGATAGAGCCGTGCGGCGAGGCGGTCGTAGAGGGCGCCAAGGGCCGCCTGGTCGCCCGCTCGAGCGCGATCGACAAGGTCGTCGATCTCCCCTTCATCGTTCGGCATGCCGCCGCAAGCGTAGCCGCGGTCATCTGAGGAGGCTGCCTATGGCCGGACCGGGTGGCGGATCGCGGCGTCGGGCAGGGCAGGGTGACCCGCGCCGGAGACCGCCTCCATGGCCCGGTTCAGGCCGATGTCGTCGTTCGTGAGGCGATCGATGACGTTGTGCAGCGCGTCGATGGCGTTCTGGGCGGCATGGCCGCCGCCAGTCAGGCGGTCGACAACGTCATTGAGGTTCGAGAGGATGCGCTCCTGGTTGGCTGAGAGCCGATCCGAGACGCTCGACGGCTTCGCCCCGTTCTGCGGCAAGTGGCTTGCCGCCTGCCCATTGGCCGCGCCTGCGGCGGCATGCGCCTGGCCGCTGTCTGAGGCGGATGGCAGGGCCGCTTGGACGGCCAAAGCTCCACCGGCGGTCAGGGCCGCGGCGATCAGGCCGGCACGGATCAGTCGGGGTCGGGTGGGAGCGCGCATGGTCAAGGGTTTTCCTCGTGCGTCGTGTGCAGCAGCCGCTCACGGCGGCCGCCCAAGGGCGGTCTGCAAAGTAAAACGCCTGAGGCCCACGTCCGTTAGGGCGCGGTTGAGGCGCCCGCGGGCGAACGGGTATACTCCGCCACCGATCGGTCCGTGGGTAGGTTGAGCAGGTGGTGAGCTCCGCTGACTGTAGATCAGCCGTCTTCGACTGTGGGGGTTCGATTCCCTCCCTGCCCACCAGTCCAGCCACCTTTCCGACAGGCAGCATCCGATACATAGATTTGCCAAGATAGACCGATGGTTGCTGCCGATCTCCTCGCAGCCGCAGAATCTGCGCGCGCCCACGTAGCTCAGTTGGCAGAGCACTTCCTTGGTAAGGAAGAGGTCTCCGGTTCGAGCCCGGACGTGGGCTCCACTTCATCGGTCGCGCAGGAGGCCTGATCCGCGGTGAACCCGAACGTCGTGCTGCCGTTCCTCTCATCGGTCCTTTCGTTTGCCTTCGCCGTGATGGTGGGGGACCAGTGGCTGCGCCGTCGCCAGCCGTATCAGCTGGTCTGGACGATCGGCCTCCTCTGGTACGGGATCAGCGCCGGGACGGAGTTCCTGGGCAGCGCGTTCGGCTGGAGCGAAGCGCTGTATCGGGCCTGGTACCTGATCGGTGCCTTCGGGGTCGCCTCATACCTTGGTCTAGGAACGGTCTTCCTCCTGAACCGGACCCGCTTCGGCTACTTCGTGGCCTTCAGCCTCTTCGGCGGCGGCCTCTTCAGCATCCTGGCCGCGTTGGCTCGCGCCAAGGAAGGGGTCCCTGCCTCGGGTGGCGCCGTGGCGGCCGTCGTCGCCTTCTCGACTGTGGGGGCGGTGGCGCTGGCCGTCGCGACCCGCTTCGATCGCCGGCTGGTGGCCCCGCTGGCAGCCGCCATCCTGGGGATCGCCTCGGTGATCGTCGCCGTTCTCGTGCTCTCGGCGCCGATCCCGGCGCCCGGCTATGCCCTCGACCCGACAACCGGGGTGCCGGTGGGGACCGCTTTCCCGAGCAACCTGCGCATCCTGACCCCGCCGTTCAACATCACCGGGGCCTTCGCGCTCGTCTTCGGGGCGATCTACTCGGCGTACATCTTCATGCCAAAGCGACGGGTAATGCGCATCGAGGGCGGGCCGCCGGTCATCGGCGCGATCGGGCGGGCGGTCGCGGTGATCGTCAACTTCTTCGCCTCCATCCCCGGGGCCATCCGCGCGTTCCGGGCGGGGACGCTCAACTCGCGGGTGCCGGCGACGCTGCTCATCGCGCTCGGCGGCTTCGTCCCCGGTATCACCAGCGGGCTCAACCGCTTCGGCATCACGTGGAGCTTCTTCCTGGGCGAGCTGCTGGGGATCCTCTTCATCTTCGTCGGCTTCCTGGGCAGCATCGAGGTCTTCAGCGACATCCGTCTCCCCTTCACCCGGCTCGTGCTGGCCCGGCGCAGCCCGGCACCCGACGCGCGGGCCGGCGTCGTTGACAGCCGCTAGCCGCACCGCCTAGAATCGGCGGGCTTTCCCCCGGTGACCGGCCTGATTTACGCGTGGGCGGCGACGGGTGATTGACGAGGGAATCGCACCGTGGCCAAGGCCGAAAATCGACCTGTCATCTCGCTGGCTTGCACGACCTGCAAGGAGCGCACCTACAGCACCCGCAAGAACAAGCGGAACGACCCGGGGCGGATGGAGCTGAACAAGTTCTGTCCGCGCTGCCGGCAGCACACGCTGCATCGGGAGACGAAATAGGAAGCGCGCGTTCGTAGGGGTGTAGCTCAACTGGTAGAGCACTGGTCTCCAAAACCAGCGGTTGCAGGTTCGAGTCCTGTCGCCCCTGCCAGCCCCACTTGGGACCGCAGGATCTCAATCACCTAACCAGGAGCAGTCTGAAAGCATGGTGTTCGGCAACATTCGCCAGTACCTCCTCGAGGCCTGGTCCGAGCTGGGCAAGGTCGCCTGGCCCACCCGCCAGACAGTCGTCAACCTGACGCTCATCGTGATCGCCGTGTCGGTGGCGGTCGGTATCTACATCGCCGTGCTGGACACCGTGCTCCACGCCGCCCTGCAGCAGGTGCTGTGATGGCCGACGAGCAGCAGGTCCGCGAGAAGGAGAACGAGGCTCGCCAGGCCGCCCGCCTGTCGCGCGAGGCGCCGCAGCCGGATGACCCGTATGCCGCACAGCGCAGCACGAAGCAGTGGTATGTGATCCACACCTATTCCGGGTACGAGAACAAGGTCAAGGCCAACCTCGAGCACCGCATCGAGTCGATGGGCGTGGAGGACCAGATCTTCCAGGTCCTGGTGCCGATGGAGGAGGAGATCGAGATCAAGAACGGCCAGCGGCAGACCGTCAACAAGAAGGTCTTCCCGGGCTACGTCCTGGTCGAGATGGTGATGACCGATGAGTCCTGGTACGTCGTGCGCAACACGCCCGGCGTCACCAGCTTCGTGGGCTCGGGCAACCGGCCGACCCCCCTCCAGGAGGGCGAGGTCAAGAAGATCCTCAAGCAGATGGGGGTCGAGGCGCCGAAGTTCAAGCTGCAGTTCACGAAGGGCCAGAGCGTGCGCGTCAAGGACGGACCGTTCGCCGAGTTCATCGGGACTGTCGACGAGGTGAACCCCGAGCGCAACAAGGTGAAGGTGCTGGTCAGCATCTTCGGCCGCGAGACGCCGGTGGAGCTCGACTTCCTGCAGATCGACAAGCTCTAGACGCAACACAGAGGGAGGGGCGAGAACCGCTCCGCTTGGACCTCGAAGGAGATCAGGTTGGCAAAGAAGATCCGGGCGATTCTCAAGGTGCAGGCCCCCGCGGCCGTGGCCACCGCGGCTCCGCCGGTCGGTCCCGCGCTCGGCCAGCACGGGATCAACATCATGGAGTTCATCAAGGCCTTCAACGAGCGGACCGCCAACCTGCGCGGCTACGTCGTCCCCGCCGAGATCACCGTCTTCGAGGACCGCTCGTTCACCTTCGTCACCAAGGCGCCCCTGGCGGCAGCCCTGCTGAAGCGGGCCGCGGGGGTGGAGAGCGGATCGGCGCAGCCCAACCGTGACAAGGTCGGGCGCGTCACCCAGAAGCAGCTGCGCGAGAT
>VBJX01000015.1:0-2955 GCA_005879775.1 Chloroflexota bacterium | reverse complement strand
CGGCACGCAGCATGGGCATCGAGGTGGGCGACTGATGGCCCGCCACGGCAAGAAGTACCGCGAGGCGGCGGGCCTGGTGGAGGCCGATCGTCGCTACACCATCGAGGAGGCCTGCGAGCTGATGCCGCGGATCTCGATCAGCACGTTCGATGCAACGGTCGAGCTGCACCTGCGCCTGGGCGTCGACCCGCGCCATGCCGACCAGCTCGTGCGGGGCACCGTGGTCCTGCCGCACGGCACTGGGCGCTCGAGCCGGGTGATCGTCTTCGCGCAGGGGGAGAAGGCCCAGGAGGCGCTGCGCGCCGGGGCCGATGAGGTTGGCGGCGAGGACCTCGTCAAGCGGATCGATGACGGCTGGTTCGAGTTCGACGTGGCGATCGCCGCGCCCGACATGATGGGTCTCGTCGGTCGCCTCGGGAAGAAGCTCGGCCCGCGCGGCCTGATGCCGAACCCGAAGTCCGGCACCGTGACCTTCGACATCGAGCGAGCGGTGGGCGAGATCAAGTCCGGCCGGATCGAGTTCAAGGTGGACCGGGCGGGGATCGTGCACGCTGCCGTGGGTCGCGTCAGCTTCAGCCGCGAGCAGCTGCAGGCCAACGTGGTCACGCTGGTGGATGCGATCAACCGGGCCAAGCCGTCGGGGGTGAAGGGGACCTTCATGCGAACCCTGACGATTGCCCCTACCATGGGCCCCGGACTGAAGGTCGACATCCCATCCGCGCTGGCCGCCGCCAGCGCCTAGGAGGAGCGGCCAGCGGTCGAACCAACCGAAGAGCGACGCCACAGACAGCGCTGTGCCCCGGGTGAGATCCCCGGGCCAATCGCCGGCCGACGAGCCGGCGGCACGCCGAGGCTATGAGACGACCGATATGAGAGGTCCTCGTGCCGCACGCGTGCGCGAGGACCATTTTCATGCCCGTTCGAGATCCAGGAGAAGGAGCCGATGCCGACTGAAGCCAAGACCGCCGCGGTCAACCGGCTGACCGAGCTGATTCGCAGCAGCTCGGCGATGGCCGTGGCTGACTACCGGGGACTGAAGGTCTCCGAGATGCAGGCCGTGCGACGCTCGCTGCACGCCGGCGGCGTCGAGCTGCACGTGGCCAAGAATCGGCTGCTGAAGATCGCTGCCGCGGCGGCTGGACGCACCGAGCTGACCCCGATGCTCAACGGCCCGACGGCCCTCGCCACCAGTGGCGACGAGATCGCGCTGGCCAAGGCGCTCCAGGAGGCGTTCCGTCCGTACACCAAGGTGGTCACCGTCCGGGGTGGCCTGCTTGGAGACGTCGCCGTCGATGGCGCGGCGCTCCTGAGACTGGCGAGCCTGCCCAGCCGCGAGGTCCTGCTCGGCCGCCTGGCCGGCGGGATCGCCAGCCCGCTCACCGGATTCGCCGGCGTGCTGGCCGCCAATCTCCGCAGCCTGGCCGGGGCCCTGAACGCCGTGGCCGGTCAGAAGCGACAGAGCGAGGTCGCGGCCTAGCCGCCGTCCTTACCCCACCAGCAGACCAATCATCCACGAAGGAGAGATCCACCAATGGCAACCAAGACCCTGGGCAAGGACGAGATCCTCGACGCGATCTCGAACATGACCGTCCTCGAGCTGAGCGAGCTCGTCAAGGCGGTCGAGGAGAAGTTCGGCGTCACCGCCGCCGCGCCGGTGGCCGTGGCCGCCGCTCCGGCTGCCTCTGGCGGCGATGGCGCGGCGCCCGCCGCCGAGGAGAAGACCGAGTTCGACGCGGTCCTCACCGAGGTCGGCCCGAACAAGATCCTGGTTATCAAGGCGGTCCGGGAGCTGACCGGCCTCGGTCTCAAAGAGGCGAAGGACCTCGTCGACGCGGCGCCCAAGCCGGTGAAGGAAGGGGTCGCCAAGGAAGAGGCGGAGCAGGTCAAGGAGAAGCTCGCCGAGGCCGGCGCCTCGGTCGAGGTTCGCTAGGCGTCCACCGGCTCGGCCGGCTCGGCCAGGACGCCACGGTAGACGAGTGCTGCCGCGGCCGCGCCGATCCCCGGCCCGACCCACCACACGTACCAGTTGTCGAAGGCGCCGGAGGCGACCGCCGGGCCGAGCCAGCGTGCCGGATTCATCGCCCCGCCGGTGAGCGGCCCCCCGAGCAGCAGGTCGGCGGCAACCGCCAGGCCGATCGCCAGGCCGCCGATCGTCGGCGCGCGGCGGTCGACCGCGGTGCCCAGCACAACGAAGACGAGGAGCGCGGTGAGGATCGCCTCGATCGCGATCCCCGTGCCCGCGGAGATGCCCGGCCCCAGCGCCGGCGTGCCGATCGATGACGGCTGCCAGGCCTCAGTGGGGAAGATCGTGCGCAGGCTGAAGCCGGCGAGTACTGCGCCGACGGCCTGCGCGCCCACGTAGCTGATGGCCGCCGAGATGCGAATGCGGCCGATGAGCACCATGGCCAGCGTCACCGCCGGGTTGAAATGGGCGCCGGAGATGGCGCCGAAGGCGGAGACGAGGACGGCGAGCGCGAGGCCGTGCGCCAGGGCCACGCCAAGCAGACCGGGCCCGCTGCCGCCGTTGATCGACAGGTAGTCGTTGAGGACCACCGAGCCGGCGCCGACGAAGAAGAAGAGGAACGTGCCGATCGTCTCGGCGACGAGCGGGGCTGAGATGCGTCCTGTCACGCTTCCTCCACTGGCTAGTTGGCGATCGTCCTGGTCTGGGTCACGTCCTGGGAGAGGGCCTGCTGGAGCAGATCACGCACGCCTTCGGCGACCGGCCGGGCCAATCGGACCGTGGCGGCGATCTCAGTCCGAGCGGTCTCGGTCACGTTCGGAACGGCCGGCGCCGTCCGCGTGAACGTGATCGCCACGCCCACCGGATTGATCGTGATCGTGACGCCGTCCGCGTATACGTCGGGATGATCAGCCATCTCACCTCCGGAACCCTGCTCGTGCGGCATATGCTCGCAGGTCACAACATGGATCGGCGCCTCCGTCGACACGTAA
>VBJX01000014.1 GCA_005879775.1 Chloroflexota bacterium | reverse complement strand
CCGGGCGAGGACGTGGAGGTCGTACCGGAACCCGCCACCTCGCCAGAGGCGGGCGACGCCGAAGCCGATGAGTTGCGCCGCCGCGCGGCGAGCCGCATCGCGCCCCGCCTCGACCTGCGTGGCGAGCGGGTCGAGGAGGCCCTTGGGCTGCTCTCCGCCTACCTCGACAAGGCGCTCCTGGCCGGCCTCGACCAGGCCGTCATCCTGCACGGCTCGGGCACCGGGGCCTTGCGTCGCGCAGTGCGGGAGCGCTTGGCCGAGCATCCCCGCGTGCAGCGGGTGCGGAGCGGGCGCCGCGAAGAGGGCGGCGACCAGGCGACCGTCGCCGAGTTCTAGACGCTCGGGGCAGGCGTGGGCGTCGGGGTCGGAGTGGGCGGCGGCGGTATCGAAACTTCGGGGCTGGGCGTCGCCTCGGGCGTCGGGCTCGGCGACGGTGAAGGAGACGGGGAGGGCGTCGAGGTCGGGACCTCGCCAGGGGTGCATGTCTCCGTGGGTGCCAACGGTGCGTCCAGCGGCGCGACGGGGAAGCGGCGCACGGCTGCATCGTTGCCCACGTAGCGCGCGATCCAGGCCTTGTCCGCCGAATCCCAGTCGGGGTGAGCGGACTCCCAGCCATTCAGGTCCAGGAAGAGCTTCTCCTCGGGCAGCGCCGGGGCTCCGCTCGGCTGCGGGCCGCCACTGGTGGTGGGGATGAAGTCGCCGCAACCGTCCTGCCAGATCTTGCCGGTGACAGCCTCGATCACCAGCTGACGGTGGAGGTCATCCTTCCGTGTCGGAACGTGCCCCTCGGCGAAGACCTCGGTGACGGTCGTCTTCGTGAATTCGCCGGGCAGGAGCCCGGTCATGGCGTCGACCTTCATCTCCACGATCCCGTCTGGCCGCGGGAAGTCGCGGACAGGAATCTTGTTGGCGGCTGCCACCTCGGCCATGTAGTCGTGCCAGATGAAGGTGGGGCCATCGGCGGCGAAGACCCGCGAGATGGGCGAGAAGTCGCTGTTGCCGACCCACACCCCGGTGACGATCGCGCCGTCCGACACGGTCGGGTCCGGATCGGGCGCCAGGAAGCCGAAGGCGTGCAGGTCCCGGAAGTCGTTGGTGGTGCCGGTCTTCAGCGTTGCCGGGCGCCGGCCCCCGTTGTCGCCGGGGAGCTGGAATCGGCCGCCCCACCACAGGTTCTGCGCCGGGTCGGTGTTGTCGGCCAGGATGTCGGTGACCAGGTAGGCGGCCTGCGCCGAGAGCTGGCGCTCCGGCTTCGGCGCATCGGTGGCATGGTCGTAGACCACGTTGCCGTTGGCATCGGTGATCTTCTCGATCAGGTACGGCGGGGCAAAGATCCCCCCGTTGGCCAGCGCCCCATAGGCGCCGGCCAGGTCGAGCATGTGCACGCCGATCGTCCCCAGGGTGAGCGAGGGGACGGCCACCTCATCGGCCTGCTGCGGATCCCATTTGAGGCCGAGCCGTTCCGCCATGTCGACCACGTGGTCAGTGCCGATCAGCTGCTGTGACTTGGCGGCGGGGATGTTCAGTGAGTACTTGAGCGCATCGCGGATGCGCAGCGGCCCACGCTCTCCACCATCCGCATCCGGGACACTGAAGCCAGGGACGATGTCGCCCTTGACGTCCATCAGCATGGTGGCCGGGGTGACGGTGCCGAGCTCGAAGCCGGTGGCGTACATGACCGGCTTGAATGCCGAGCCCGATTGCCGGTAGGCCTGCCCGACCACGTCGAAGTTCGGTTGGTGCGCCGGCGTCGCCTCACCGTAGTAGTTGGCCGATCCGACGTAGGCGATCACCGCCCCGGTCCGGTAGTTGAGGGTCACCAGCGCGTCGTTGTTGATGTTGCGGCCCTGCAGCTTCTTGAGCCACTCGAGCGCCGCCTCCCCGTACTTGGCGGTGAGCTCCGCGTCGCTCATCCGGTCCAGGTCGTAGGCCACGCCGGCCCACTTCTCGGCGGGCGCCTGGTAGCCGTTGTATTGCAGCGTGGTGGTGATCACCAGGCCGCCGCGATCGAGCAGGTCCTCGTTGCCGAGCAGCTCTGCCGCGGCACGGCGCACGGCGTAGACAAAGTGCGGCGCCTTGTACTGCTGGGCAGGCGGCGGCGCCAGCACGATCTGCTCGGCGGCCGCCGCGTCGTGCTGCGCCTGGGTGATGGCGCCGGTGGCGACCATGCCGTCGAGCACGTAGCCCTGCACCACCATCGCCTGGGCATCGGGCGGCACCACCAGAATGTCGTTGCCTTTCGCGTCCTTCGACGGCACCGCGACCTGGGTCGGGTCGAGCGTGGACGGGGCGCGCACCAGCCCCGCGAGCAGCGCCGCCTCGCCGATCGTCAGCTGGTTCTCCGGCGTGTCCGAGGTGATGTCCTTGCCGAAGTAGCGGTTGGCAGCAGCCCAGATGCCATACGCGTTGTTGCCGTAGTAGACCTGGTTGAGGTACATCTCGAGCAGCTTCTGCTTGCCCGCCAGGCCCGGGTAGCGGTCGCCGGCCCGGAGGGCCAGGATCGCTTCCTTGATCTTCCGCTCCCAGCGGCGGCTGGGGTCGGCCAGCAGCCCGGCATCGAAGAGGCGGATGCGCACCAGCTGCTGGCAGATGGTCGAGGCTCCTGACACGTCACGGGAGGCAAAGAAGTTCTGCAGTGCGGCCCGCACGATGCCGCGGAAGTCGATGCACGGGTTGGTCCAGAAGGTGCGGTCCTCGGCGGCGACCTGGGCGTCGATCATCAGCTTGGGGATCTGCGCGAAGGGGATCGTCTTGCGGTCCTCGGCGGCGAATGTGGCCAGCTTGACGCCATCAGCCGACACGACCGTCGAGCCCTGGCTGAGCTTGAATTGCTCGAGCTGGCTCGGGTCCGGCAGGCCGGCGGTGTAGGCCGCGAAGACCCCCAGGAGCCCGATGAAGAGGGCGGCCGCCAACCCGGCAAACCCGCCCAGAATGATCGCCGGCAGCATGGCGATGCGCGGGGCGCGGCGGCCGGCGGGGGAGCGCTGCGCCTCGCTCGGCCTGCCGTAGCGGCGGGCGGCGGGCGGCGGTGTGCGGCGCATCATCGGGCTCCAGCCTAGCACGGCTGGACCGAGCCCTATACTCGGCCACCATGGCCGTCCAGATCCTCGACGACCTCGAATGGCGAGGGCTCGTCGCTCACACCACGGATCGCGAAACGCTGGCCGCGGCCCTGGCCGGGGACCCGCTGACCTTCTACTGCGGGTTCGACCCGACCGCCCCCAGCCTGGCCTTCGGCAACCTCGTGCAATTGGTCACCATGCGACGCCTCCAGCAGGCGGGCCACCGGCCGATCGCCGTCGTCGGCGGCGCCACCGGCCTGATCGGCGATCCGAGCGGCAAGTCGGTCGAGCGCAACCTGAATGAAGTCGATGTGGTCGCCACTTGGGTCGAGCGCATCCGCGCCCAGGTGGAACGCTACCTCGCCTTCGAGGGACCTGCCGCGGCCCAGATCGTCGACAACCTGGAGTGGACGGCACCAGTGTCAGCGCTCGATTTCCTGCGGGAGGTTGGCAAGCATTTCAACCTCAACCGGATGCTCGATCGTGAGGTGGTGAAGGCCCGCCTGGCCGGGGTCGGGATCAGCTACACCGAGTTCAGCTACCAGGTGCTCCAGGCCTTCGACTACCTCGAGCTGCATCGGCGCTACGGCTGCACCCTGCAGACCGGCGGCAGCGACCAGTGGGGCAACCTGACCGCCGGGGTGGACCTGATCCGGCGGGTCACCGGAGACTCGGTGCACGCCATGGCGACGCCGCTCATCACCCGAGCGGACGGCACCAAGTACGCGAAGACCGATTCAGACACGCTGTGGCTCGATCCGTCCCTCACCTCGCCGTACGCCTTCTATCAGTTCTTCGTCAATGTCGATGACGCCGATGTCGCCCCACTCCTCAAGGTCTTCAGCTTCCGAACGCGCGAGGAGATCGACGGGCTGGCCGACGCGGCGGCTCAGAAACCCGAAGGGCGGGAGGCACAGCTCGCGCTGGCCGAGGAGCTGACCAGCCTGGTCCACGGCGCGGCGGAGACCGAGCGCGCGATGGCCGCCAGCCGAGCCCTGTTCGGCCAGGGTGAGCTGGCCGATCTCGATTCGGGAACGCTGGACGCCGCCCTGGCGGAGCTCTCCCCGGCGACAGTGAACGCTCCGCTGCCTCCGGCGGTGGAGCTGGCCGTTGCCGCCGGCCTGGCCGAGAGCCGATCCGCCGCTCGCCGCACGATCGCCGAGGGCGGCCTCTACCTCAATAACCGGCGGGTCGCTGATCCGAACGCGATCCCCGACGCTGCTGACCTGCTGGGCGGCCGCTGGCTGGTGCTGCGCCGCGGGAAGCGCACTCTTGCCGCGCTGGAGGTGGTTCGCTCCTAGCCAAAGGCCGGCGCCCCGGGTCGCCCCGGAGCACCGGCCTCTTGGTGCGGATGGGAACCACGCCCCGCTGTTGTCCCCCTCACGAGCCCCCTTGCCAAGCTCCCCTGGGAGTTCGTCAGCTGGCCATCATCGGTTCTGACTTGGTCATGTAGGCGGCCAGGATGGCCCAGACCCCGACGACCAGGTGCAGAAGGTTGTCGGCCGGATTCTCGAGGTTGGCCACGCCGAACGTGTTCGGCGAAGCGGCGCCTGCATTCAGGAAGCCATAGGCAGCAAAGAACAGGGCGATGATGCCCACCAGGTAGACGATCCACTTGTAGTACGGGGCAAACGCGGTGTTCAGCCCCGGCACGAAGACCGCCGCCAGGGCGACGGCCCCGAGCACGGTGTGCGCCAGGTTCTCGCCGTTGTCGAGGTAGAAACCAGAACTCGTGTCGCTGAAGACGTTCAGGTAGCCGACGATGCCAAGCAGCAGAAGAACGGCACCGCCGACGGTCAGGAACATCCTGGAATTCACGAAAACCCACCTCCCTTGGAGCCTGTAAGCGTGGTTCGCTCGCTCACCATACGCGCGGCGGCCCTGTTCGCATCAGATGTTTTCGGAGGGTCGTGCCGCGGTCAGTGCTTTTCGCCGGCGGCGACCTTGACCTCGTGCTCGGCGATCACCTTCTCGGAGATGGTGTGCGGCACCTCGGCGTAGTGGTCCAGCTTCCAGCTGAAGCGGCCGCGTCCCTGGGTGATGCTGCGCAGCTCGGTGGCGTAGTGGAACATCTCGGCCTGCGGGACCTGCGCCTTCAGGCGCTGCATCCCGCCACCTGAGTCCATGCCGAGCACGTGGCCGCGCTTCGAGGTGATCTGGCCCATGACGTCGCCCATGTAGGCATCGGGCACCACCACCTCGACCTCGAGGATCGGCTCCAGCAGGGTTGGATCGGCCTCCGGGAAGGCGCGCTTCAGCGCCTGGCTGGCAGCCACCTTGAAGGCCATCTCCGAGGAGTCGACGGTGTGGTAGCTGCCGTCGACCAGGGTGGCCTTCATGTCGACCACCGGGTAGCCGGCCAGGACCCCCTCGATCATCGCCTCGCGCAGCCCTTTCTCGACAGCGGGGATGTATTGCCTGGGCACGACCCCGCCCACGATCTTGTTCCCGAACTCGAAGCCGGTTCCCGAGGGGAGCGGTTCGAACTCGATCACCACGTGGCCGAACTGGCCGTGCCCGCCGGTCTGGCGCTTGAATCGGTTGTCGATCTTGGCCGGCTTGCGGATCGTCTCGCGATAGGGGACGCGCGGGCTGCCGGTCTTGACGGACGCGCCGAACTTGCGCTTGAGCCGATCGACCAGGACGTCGACGTGGGCGTCGCCCATGGCGGTCAGGATCGTCTCCCCGGTTCCCTCTTCGCGGTGGATGCGGGCACTTGGCTCCTCCTCGAGCATGCGCTGGAGTGCCTGGCCGAGCTTGTCCAGATCGGCCTTGCTCTCCGGTTCGATGCTGACCTGCAGCGACGGCTCGGCAAACTGGAAGGGGGGCAGACCGACCGCCTGCGAGCGATCTCCCACCAGCGTGTCGCCGATCTGCGTGCTCGTCAGCTTGGCGACGGCCACGACGTCGCCCGGTCCGGCCTGCGGCAGGTTCACCTGCTCCTTGCCCTGCAGCCCCAGGATGTTGCCGATCCGCTCCTCCTCCTTGCGAGACGCGTTCCACAGGTGCGCCTGGGAATGGAGCGTGCCCGAGATGACCCGGAAGTAGGTGAGCCGCCCGACGAACGGGTCCGCGGTGGTCTTGAAGACCTGGCCCACGAACGGGCCCGATGGATCCGGCTCGATGCGCTTGTCATCGGTGGTGGTGCGCGCACCGGCCTCGGCAGCCGAGGGGACGTGCCTGGCGATCATGGCCGTCAGCTCGCGCACGCCGATGTTCTTCAGCGCGCTGCCAACGAAGACCGGCACGACGCTTCCCTCGCGCGTCCCCTTGTGGAGCGCCGCCTCGATCTCGGCGTCGTTCAGCTCCTCTCCATCGAGGTAGCGCGTCATCAGCTCATCGGACGCCTCGGCGGCGGCCTCGACGAGCGCTTCGCGGCGCGATTCCTCGGCCCCGCGCATCTCGTCGGGGATCGGCACCTCCTTCGGTTTGCCGTCCTCGTAGATGTTGGCGTGCTGCTCGATGACGTCGATGTAGCCGCGGAACGACTCCGCCGACCCGATCGGCAGGTAGACCGGGGCGATCTTGGGGCCGAACGCGCCCTTGAGCGCGTCGAGCGTGGCGTCGTAGCTGGCGTTCTCGCGGTCCATCTTGTTGACGAAGATGAACCTCGGCAGCGACCGCTCCTCGGCCAGCTTCCAGACCTCCTGGGTGCCGACCTCGACGCCAGCCGAGGCGTCGACCACCACGATCGCCGCATCGGCCGCGGCCAGGGCCTCGATCACATCGGCCTGGAAGTCGGCGTAGCCGGGCGTGTCGATGATCGTGATCCGGGCCCCATCGGCCTCCAGCGTGCCGATCGCCAGGTTGATGCTCTGGTGCCGCTTCTGCTCATCCGGGTCGTAGTCCAGGGTCGACGTGCCGGCATCCACGCTCCCCAGTCGCTGAACGGCGCCGGCGTCGAAGAGCATCGCCTCGGCGAGGCTCGTCTTGCCGGCGCCACCATGGGAGATGAGTGCCACGTTCCGGATTCGATCGGGGCTGGTCGGCGTCATCGATGCTCCTCATGTGCGTGTCGTAGCTCCAGGCCGAGCCAGATGTAGAAGGCGGGGGAGAGGATCAGGCCGGTGAGGGCCGCCGGCCCGGCGACCAGCGGGTTGGTCGGGTCGAGCACGATGAGCCGGCCCAGGTAGACGACGATCATCAACGCTCCCACCAGCGCGCCGAGTGCGGCGACCCGCGGCGTCAGGACCCCGGTCGATCGGGCCTTGAGCATGAGGACCAGGAGCCCCAGGCCGGAGAGCCCGAAGGTGAGCAGGCCGCGCGGATCGATGGGGCTGGGCAGGTTGGCATCGGCCAACGGATCTGTGGCCGGGGGGTTGATGGCGTTCGCCAGGTCGTAGCCGCCGTGGACCGTGGCACCGGTCGCGCCGATGACGACCAGGGCGAGCCCCAGGAGCGCCATCGCAGCGGCGGCGGAGAGCAGCCTGCGGTAGATGGCCACCATCACGGCGACGGTCAGGAGGCCGCCGACCAGCAGTGCGATCGCGCTCACCAGCTTGCCGAGCTCCGGAGCCCAGCCCGCCACCACGCCACCCAGGAACGCGACCGAGTAGACGATCCCGCCGATCCCGGCCGCAATGGCCAGGGCGCCGGCGCGCCGCTCGTACGAGCGGGCTGCCTCTGCCCCGTTGACCTCATCCATGCGACGACAGGATGCCAGTCCGCCGGACTGTGGACAAGGGTCAGGCGAGGGAGCCTGCCATGGCCGCGAGCCACTCCGGCTCCCGGGGATCATCGGTTCCGAAGGTCCAATCCGATCCGAGGGTGGCCGCCAGGTCGAGCCTCCCGCCGCTGGTGCGAAAGGTATGCGTCACCCGGGCTCCGGCCGCCAGGGCCAGCTCTCGCTCGGCGGGCCGCAGGCGCAGGACGTACTGGGTTCCGATCGCCGCCGCCAGCACGACCCCGCTGCCAGGCTCGACGAGGGCCGGGCTGCCGTAGATCAGGCATCGGCCATCGGTGGGGAGTGCGACATTCAGCACGTCCCACAGGCGGGCCACCACCAGGGGGTGTGTGCCCAGGTGCAGGCGGTCAGCTCCCTCGGGCGACTCGCCAAGCGGCAGGTGCTGCAGCCCCCGCCCCGGACCGAGGTAGTGCAGGAGGCCGGCGTTCTCCGGACGGTCGACGGCCACGTGCACCACCATCGGGCTGATCCTACAATCGGCACCCACCCATCGGGCACCCAACCTGGAGGACCGATGTCCGGCCACAGCAAATGGTCCCAGATCAAGCGGCAGAAGGGCGCCAATGACGCCAAGCGTGGTGCGCTCTTCACCAAGCTGACCCGCGAGATCATCACCGCAGCGCGCCAGGGCGGGGGAGACGTCGAGGGCAACTATCGCCTGCGGATGGCCGTCGACAAGGCGCGGGCCAACAGCATGCCGGCCGAGAACATCAAGCGCGCCATCGAGCGTGCCAGCGGCGCCGGAGCCGATGCGGTGCAGTACGAGGAGATCACCTACGAGGGGCTCGGCCCGTTGAACGTGGCAGTGATCGTCACCACCATGACCGACAACCGCAACCGAACCGCCTCGGAGATCCGCAGCATCTTCAGCAAGCTCGGCGGCAGCCTCACCCCGGTCGCCTGGCAGTTCGAGCTGCGCGGCCTCATCAGTGTCGTGCTCAAGGGGAGCGATCCGGACGAGGTGACGCTGGCTGCCATCGACGCCGGCGCGGCCGACGTTGATCCACCCGAGGGCGGCTCGATCCTGGTCACGACCGACCCGCCCGACCTGGAGCAGGTGCGCAGCGCACTGGCCGATGCGGGTTTCAGCGTCGAGTCGGCCGAGCTCTCGATGGAGCCGACGACCAAGGTTTCGATCGCCGATGAGAAGGCCGCGCGTCAGGTTCTCGGCTTCGTCGAGCGCCTCGAGGACCTGGATGACGTGCAGGACGTGTACGCCAACTTCGACATCCCCGACGCCCTGGTACGGCCGTCTGCGGTTTCGGGGTGGTCAGCCTCGACGGCGGCAGGCTGCGGCTGGTCGACGCCGGCGTGGTCCGCACCACCTCCGCACAGACCGATGCCGAACGGCTGCGCCTGCTGCATGGCGCCCTCTCCGAGCTGGTGGGAGCTCACCATCCGGTGCGCATCGGAGTCGAGCGGCTCTTCTTCCAGCGCAACGTGCAGACCGCCATGGCCGTCGGCCAGGCTCGCGGGGTTGCCCTCCTGGTGGCCGCCGAAGCTGGGCTGTCCGTCGACGAGCCCACGCCCAACGAGGTGAAGCAGGCGGTCTGCGGCAACGGAGCGGCCGACAAGGGCCAGGTGGCCGCGATGGTCGCGCGCCTCCTGTCGGTGACCCTGGATCGCGTCCCGGACGACGCCACCGACGCCGCTGTGGTGGCCGGATGATCGGCTCGCTTCGTGGACCGGTGACGCACCTTGGCCCCGAGTTCGCGTTCGTCGAGCTGGGAGGGGTCGGCTACCGGGTGATGGCCGGGCCCTCGGTCCTTGCTCGGCTGCGTGTGGGTAACGATGCGCGCCTCTTCATCCATCATCTCGTGCGTGACGACCAGCAGGCCCTCTTCGGCTTCGCCTCGCCGGAGGAGCTGGCCTTCTTCGAGCTCCTCATGACGGTGACCGGTGTCGGGCCGCGCCTCGCATTGGCGATCACATCGGCACACCCGGTCACCAAGCTGCAGCTGGCGATCGTGACCGACGACCTCGACCTCCTCACCTCGGTGACCGGGGTCGGGCGCAAGACGGCGCAACGCATCATCCTCGAGCTGAAGGAGAAGATCCATGCCGCCGGGCTGGCTGCGGGGGCGGGAGCGAGCACGGACTCCGATGTCGTCGCGGCGCTCGAGTCACTCGGCTATACCGCCGCCGAGGCGCGGCGGGCGGCGGGGGCAGTGGCCGGCAACGACGGCGGCCTCGACCTGCGCATCAAATCTGCACTTCAGGAGTTGGCACGATCGCGATGAGCTATTCCGAGCCGGAGACCATCGAGCGGATCCTGCGCGAGACGCACACCTGGGCCGTGGTGGGCGCATCGGCGAATCCGGACAGGCCAAGCAATGACATCTCAGGGGTCCTGCTCGACCAGGGCTACGAGATGATCCCGATCAACCCGCGAGAGACCGAGATCCACGGCCAGACCGTGTACCGCGACCTGGCCAGCGCGGCGGAGGCGGCCCGTGCCGCCGGCCGCCCGGTCGAGGTGGTCGATATCTTCCGGCGCTCTGAAGAGGCCGGCGTGCACGTCGACGAGGCGATCGCCATCGGCGCGAAGGCAGTCTGGCTGCAGCTGGGAGTGATCGACGAGGCCGCGGCCGAGCGCGCGGAGAAGGCCGGCCTGCTGGTCGTCATGGACCGCTGCCCCAAGGTCGAGCTGCGCCGCCTCGGCATGCGCTGAGGCACTCGCCAAAATCAATCAGCCGGGGCGCATCACCAAGCCGATCCGCCCGAACGGCGGGCGGGGATCGGCATAGGTCTTGAGCCGCGGATCGGTGTCGCTCTCACCGACGACGTCCCAGAGACGATTCTGGGCCTCGAAGCTCACCTCGGCGAGCTGCGGCCAGCGCTCGAGCATCCGGGTCCCGATCTCATGCACCAGGTGCTGGATCGAGAGGCTGACGAACTGGTGGAAGACCGACGCGGCCAGGTCGGCCACCTGCTCCCCGGCGACGTAGGCAGCCGGGTTGTCGCCGAGCGCATCGGCCACATCGGCGTAGCGCCAGCCTACGTCGAGCCAGACGTACAGCGGACGGTCGGGGCGTTCGGGGAGGGTGGTGTGCTCGTCGCGAGCAAAGTCGGCGAAGGCGCTGCCCGTGATCTTGATCAGCTGCAGGTCGATTCGCCCGCAGGCATGGTCGGTGACCCGCAACCCGTCGCCGTCGCGTTCCAGGTCGAGGCGTGCACTGGATCGGTCATTCCGGTCGCGGCTGAACAGGCGGTCGGAGGTGGTGAAGCCGTCGCCGTCATCGGCCGCGTCGGCCGGGACGAGCGATCATGGTCAGGCGCTCCATGTGCGGATAGGTCCGCAGGAACTCCGCGCCGACGTGATGCAGCCATCCCTCGAGCGTCGCGGCGCGACACGCGAGGCTGGCGCTGTGCATGAAGTTCTTCATCGTGTCGGTGGCCACCACCAGGCGATTGTCTCCCTCCGTATAGGCATCCATGAAGACCGTGCCGTGCACCACGACCTCCAGCTCGGCCGCCATCAACGTGTTGTCGCGACCGGCGAACGGCGATTCGGGAATCGCGGTCACGCCCTCAAGGGGGCTGCCATGGGTGCGGTAGACCTTCACATCGGCCTTGCCGTACTGGATCTCGTAGTCCATCAGCCCACCTCCTCGGGCACCGGCTCGGGCTCGGGAGGACGGAGCCCGACCAGCCGATCGTGGGCGATGTAGATCGTGTCGTCGACCGCGCGTCGCAGCTCGGCGTCGCGATCATTGCGAATGGCAACCTCCATGAGCGGGATGATCGCCTCGCGCGGGCGGCCGGCGACGAAGACGACATACCGGAATCCAAAGTACGCCTCGTAG
>VBJX01000042.1 GCA_005879775.1 Chloroflexota bacterium | reverse complement strand
CGTACGGCACCTGGTTGCGGGTCAGGTAGTCACGGATCACGTGTCCGCCTGGCGCCCAGCGACCGGCCAGCAGGCGGAGCCCCTCGAAGGCGGGCTTGAAGGTGGCCGCCCAGTCGGAGAGGAGGTCGTCCAGGATCGGGTAGAGCTTCTCGTCGGGTGGATCCCAGGGCTTGAGGATGTAATGGTCCAGGCGGATGTCGTTGATCGCGCGGATCGCCACGTCGGTATCGGCGTAGGCGGTCAGGAGGACGCGCTTGGCGTCCGGTTGCAGCTCCAGCGTGCTCGCCAGCAGCTCGATCCCGGTCATCTGCGGCATCCGCTGGTCGACGAGGAAGAGCGCGATGGTGCTCCCACGCAGGGTCAGCTGGCGGACCGCCTCGAGCGCCTCGATGCCAGAGCTGGCGGCAATCACCCGGTAATCGGTCCCGTACCGCGAGCGCAGGTCGCGCTCAACTGCCCGGAGAACCGGGAGGTCATCGTCGACCGTCAACAGGACCGGTTTGGTGGGCATGGGGCGCCAGTGTAGTCTCGCCTGCCCAGGCGAACGGCTAGCATCCTATCCCGTGAGCCAACCGGAACGGGCCGATGTGGTGATCATCGGCGGCGCCATCGTCGGCAGCGCAGTCGCCACGTTCCTGGCACGGCGGCCGGACTGGAAGGGACGGATCCTGGTCATCGAGCGGGACATGAGCTACCGCACCTCGTCGACCACCCTCTCGGCGGCCTCGATCCGGCTCCAGTTCAGCACTCCGCTCAACATCGAGATCAGCCGGTTCGGCGTGCAGCTCATCAAGCACCTCGACGAGTGGCTGGGCGTTGCCGGTGAGCCAGCGCCAGAGATCGACTTCGTGGAGGGCGGCTATCTCTTCCTGGCGACCCAGGCCGGACTGCCGATCCTGGAGCGCAACCACGCATGCAGGTCCGCTTTCCGTGGCTGCGCATTGACGACCTGGCGGGCGCATCGCTGGGCCTGGCCGATGAGGGCTGGTTCGACGCCTACGCCCTCCTCCAGGCGTTCCGCCGCAAGGCGCGCTCGATCGGTGTCGAATACATGGCCGGCGAGGTGGTGCAGGTCGACCGCGACGGCGAGCGTGCCATGGGAGTGCGCCTCGCCGACGGTCGAACCATCGCGGCCGACTGGGTGGTCAATGCCGCCGGGCCGCGAGCCGGAGAGGTGGCGGCAATGGCCGGGCTGGAGCTGCCGGTTCGGCCCCGCAAGCGGTTCGTCTTCCATTTCGACTGCCGCGCCGCGGTCTCAGGGATGCCGCTCACCATCGACCCAACCGGGGTCTACGTCCGCCCCGAAGGCCCTGCTTTCATCGGCGGCTACTCGCCGCGCGAGGGTGAGCCTGATCCGGACGCGTTCGGCCTGGAAGTGGATCGCTCGAAATTCGAGGGATTCGTGTGGCCGACGCTGGCGCATCGGGTCCCCGCCTTCGAGGCGATCCGCCTCCTCGATGCCTGGGCCGGGCATTACGAGGTGAACACCCTCGACCATAACGGGGTGATCGGCCCGCATCCGGAGGTGCGCAACTTCCTGTTCGCCAACGGCTTCTCCGGCCACGGCCTGCAGCAGGCCCCGGCCGCCGGACGTGCCCTCGCAGAATGGATCGCGACCGGCGAGTACGAGACGCTGGACATGCGCCCGCTCGGCTACGAGCGGATTGCCCGCCAGGAACCACTTCGCGAGCTGAACGTCGTCTAGGCACCCGGCCTCACGAGTCCGGACTCAGTGACAGGCGGCGTCCCAGGGGAACGGATCCTTGAAGGTCAGCGCATCGGGTCCCAGGTTCGGCGCTCCCGCCGTGACCTTCGAGCTGTCGACCACGATTCCGCCGTCGTCGCCGATGGAGACCTCAAAGCGATCCATGCCGCGCGCAGCAGGCCCGGTCTTGAGCTTCTCGCCCAGGATGTTGTAGGTGCTCTGGTGACAGTTGCAGGTGAACCGCTTCAGCGACTCGCACAGCTGCGGGATCTGGCAGCCGAGGTGCGGGCACTTGCGCCAGAGGGCCAGCAGCTGATCGGCGCTCGGGCTCTTGACTGAGGCCTGGTGACCCAGGGCCAGCTCCTTGGCCGCCGGCACGTTGATCAGGAAGAGGCGGGCCTTGGTGTAGGGATACGGCCATCCCTCTGCCCAGGACGGCTGGATGGCCAGGATGTCGGCCGGCGTGCCCAGGCCGAACTTGCCGCCCAGACCGCTGCGCACCTGCGGCCAGGTGAACGCCAGTGTGCCGGCAATGAACTCGAGTGAGAGGAGCCCGACTCCCGCCGCCAGCATGCGGCGCATGAAGACGCGTCGGCTCAGCTCGCCGGTCGGCGGCGCCGAGGCGACCACGCCATACGGGGCGCGCGGGACGGGCAGGGCCGGTGACGGGGCCGAGGCTGGCGGGATGGCTGCAGCGGCGGCCAGCACTCGAGGTGGATCGATCTGCGGGTCCAGCCTGGCATCAAGTGCGCCCCGCGCCAGGTCGAGGAGGTCGCGCCAGCTGGCCATCCGCTCCTCCAGGACGGCAGCCATCTCGGCCCCGTACCGCTCCCGGTAGGAGCTCGGATAGGCGGCCAGCAGCAGCTGGACCAATCGCAGCGGCATGGGCGACTCCATGGGACTAGGACGCCGCGTCGAGCTGGCGAGAGCGCGCGGTGCGCACGAAGCGGCCCATCTCATCCAGCTGCGCCGCCAGGGCGGCCGCACCCTCGGTCGTGAGCCGATACGGCCGCCGACGGTCCTCGGGACCGAGCGGCTCGATCAGGCCGCGCCGCTCGAGCCGCGCGAGCACGGCATACAGGGTTCCCGGTCCCAGCGCCGAGCCGCTGAACGACTCGACGTCGGTCATGATCGCGTAGCCGTGCTTCGGTCCGGCCGAGAGGCTGACCAACACCAGGAGCGCCGGCTCGGCGAAGCGTCCAAGGTCACCGGTCCGCTGGTCGTCGGGCATCGGGCTGTGGGCTCCTTCGTTACGCGCTATAGCGGATGCCGATATAGCGAGATCCGTACTATGCGCGCCGTCCAGTGGCGCGTCAAGCGGAAGCCCACCTTCGCGTGCCGCGCGGCGTACGATCCTGTCCGTGACTGCTCCCCACGTCGCGGTGACCCTCTCCAACCCTGACGCGACATCCGACCCGCAGGTGGCGGCACTCAAGAATCGGCGCTACCTCGAGGCGCTGGAACGAGCCGGGGCCGTTCCAATGCCGATCGACGCACGCACGCCCGCGGCCGATCGCGCCGAGGCGCTGGCCGAGATGGATGGGCTGCTGATCACCGGTGGCGCCGACCTCGATCCGGCGGTCTACGGGGAGGCCGTCGCCGGCTCTCGCGCGCCTGACTCGGGGCGGGACGCGCTCGACCTGGAGGCCTACGGCGTGGCGGCCGCCCGCAACGTGCCCGTGCTCGGCGTGTGCCGCGGCCTGCAGGCGATCAACGCCTTCGCGGGCGGTACCCTCGTCCAGCATCTCGAAGAGCACGAGGGCGCCTCCTACCCGTCCCATGAGGTCACCCGCCACCGGCTGGACCTGGTCGCGGGCAGCCGCCTGGCAGTGATCCTGGGCGAGGCGCCGGACCTGGAGGTCAACAGCTATCACCACCAGGCGGTGACGCGCGAACGCCTGGCCCCCGGCCTACGGGTATCGGCCACTGCGCCGCATCGGCAGGCGGGTGAGCTGGTGGAGGCAGTCGAGTCAGCCGATCCGGACCGCTGGCTGATCGGCGTCCAGTGCCATCCGGAGCGAACCGAGTCATCGCCCCCGGTCCTGGAGCGCCTGTGGACCGCGTTCGTGGCAGCCTGCCGGGAGCAATCCGAGAATCGCCGCAGTCTGGCCGTAGCCCGACGCTCGTAACGTCGGGACGATGTCCTCGACCAGATCGATCCTGTTCATCGGGGCCGGCATTCTGGCCCTGGTCGTCCTCTCGGTGGTCGTCGTGCTCCTGGTGCGACGAGGTCCGACGACCTTCCCCGCCGGATCGCCCCAGGCCGCCATGGCCGATTACCTGACCGCCTGGGATGACGACGACATCGAGGCCGCCTACAGCTTCCTCTCCGACGGCGTGCATGAGCAGGTCTCGCTGGCCGACTACCAGCAGGCCGTCGACCAGTACGGCGGCTACAACCAACCGAATCACCAGGTGACCATCGACCGGGTCGATGGCAGCGGCGACAGCGTCACCCTCCGGCTCACCGTCGAGGAGTTCTACGGAGACGGCCTGTCGGCCAATGTCTCGCGCTCGCCCCGCTCGGTGCGGATGGTCCACCAGCCCGATGGCTGGAAGATCGACGAGCAGCTCGTCTGGCTCGACCCCGGCCCGTTCATCCAGAAGGGCGCGTAGGAGAACCCGATGCAGAAGGCGCGACGGATCTACCTGTACCTCCTCTCGGCCATCTCGCTCGGCGTCCTGTTGACGGGCCTCTTCCTGTTGCTGCACGTGCTCCTCGACGTCCTCGGCATCGGTCGAGGCGCACCAATCGGCGACGGCGGTACCGATCGCCAGCAGCTGAGCGTGGCGCTGGCCCTCATCGGGGTCGGATTCCCCGTCTGGGGCGTCCATTGGTGGCTCGCCGACCGCGGGCTGCGCCCGGATGCGCCGCGTGCCGACGAGGAGCGGGGATCCGGCGTGCGGGCGCTCTACTTGTCGGTGGTGCTCGGAGCGGCGCTCGCTTTCGGAGCGGTGGCCGCGGTGGCCGTCCTGCGCCATCTGATCGGATCAGTCCTGGGGTCTCAGAGCGACAACCTCTCCTACGACGACCTGCCTGCCTCCATCTCCCTGCTCCTGGTGGCGGGCGCGGCGTGGGCCTATCACGTGGCCATCCGACGGCGGGACATGGCCGGCGGACCGATGACCGGCGCCGCCGCCTGGCTGCCGAGGCTTTACCTGTACGGCGCAGCGTTGATCACTCTGCAGCTCATGCTGAGTGCGTTCGCCGACCTGTTCCGGCTGTTGGGTGAAGTGCTTGCGCCCGCCGCCGACGGCGCCTTCTCCGACGCCGGCTACCGGTCCTATGTGGCCGCTGACGATATCTCGGCCGTCGTCGTTCTGGCCGTGGCCTGGCTGGGGCACGTGTGGTATGCGCGTCGCCTGGTCGAGGATCCCGGCTGGCGGGGCGCTTCGGAGCGGCCGGCCCGCCTGCGGCTCGCCTATTTCGTGGCGGTCATCCTCATCGCGGCGATCGTCGTGCTGGTGCGAGGGGCGGATGCGATGCGAGCCATCCTGGTGCCCCTCTTCGGCGCCACCCAGGCACTCGATACGAATCCGACCGGCGCCGATCTGGTGCGGGAGGTGCTCGTCGCCCTGGCCGCGGGCCTGCTCTGGGCGATCGCCTGGCGGGTGCACCTCGGCTGGATGCGGGGCGAGGCTCTGCGACAGGACGCCGCCGAGCGCTCGCGGTTCGCGGAGCAGCTCCAGCTCCACGTGGTTGCGGCGGTCGGACTCGGATTTGGTGCGGTCGGGCTGGCATGGCTGCTGGGGATCACGCTCGACGTGCTGCTGGGGGGAGGTCGAACGGCCGCAGCCGACGGCTTCTGGCACCTCGAGCTGGCGACGTTCGTCCCGTTCGCCGTGCTCGGCACCGCGATGTTGCTGTGGGCGTGGTCACGTGCCATGGTGCATTACGCCGCTGAGCCGTTGCGCGAGGCTGGCTCCGTGGTGCGCCGCGCCTATCTGCTCCTGGCGCTGGCGGCGAGCATCCTCACCGGGGTCGCGAGCCTCGGCGTGGTCCTCTACCGCCTCTTCGGAACGATCCTGGGAGTCACGCTCTCCGGCGACACCGTCTCCGAGCTCTCAACGCCCACGGGCTTCCTGATCGTTGCGCTGGCGGTGGCGCTCTACCACGGCGTGGCACAGCGACGCGATGCGGCCCTGCGGGCGGCACAGGCGGAGGAGGCTCCCGCCCGCACGCTCACCCTGTCTGGACCAGACGGCGCCAACTTCGAGGCGGCGATCGTCGAGCTGCGTGCCACGCTTCCACCGGGCTACCGGCTCGAAGAGGGGTAGCGACTCCGACTAGGAGCCGATCGACTGGCCGAGCAGGAGTGGCATGCCGAGTCGATCGGCGTAGCGCGGCCGGAAGCGCTCGGTGCTGTACATGCTCTCGACGTCGATATGCCGCGCCCCCTTGGCGGGATCGGGCAGCGGCGCATGGGCGTACTTGCCGTCGCGAATCGCCACCATCCGGCCATGTACGTTGCTCGAGAGCAGATCCACCGCCACGTTGGCGAAGGTGGTCGCCACCATCTGGTCGAGCGCATCCGGATCGCCGCTGCGCAGGTCGTAGGTGAGGTCGGAATGGACCGTCTCAACCCCGGTCCGGGCGTGGAGCTCATCGGCCAGCGCCACGCCGATGTCCGCCGGGCGCCGATGGCCGTACGCATCGGCCTCGCCGAACTCCTCCAGCGTTCCACCCTCCCAGATCGCGCCCTCCGAGGCGATCACCAGGGCGTAGCTGCTCGGGTTGGCGTCCCGGTCCTCGGTGAGCAGGGCGGCCAGCCGATCGAGGTCGAACGGCGCCTCGGGAATGACGCAGCGGGTGCTCGTCACGTAGGCCGCATACCAGGCGCTGTAGCCGCTGTTGCGGCCGAAAATCCGGAAGATGCCAATCCGCTCGTGGCTGCCGAGGGTGGTGCGCTGGCGGTTGATCAGCTCCTTGGCGCGGGTGATTGCCGTCGAGAAGCCGACGCAGTACTCGGTCCCCTGCACGTCGTTGTCCATCGTCTTGGGGATCGCGACCAGCGGGACCCCCTCGCGGCACAGCCGATCGGCGTAGCCAAGGGTGTCGTCCCCGCCGATCGGCACCAGGTGGGTCACGCCCAATCGCTCGAGGTTCTCCAGGACGAGCGGCGTCAGGTCGTAGCGATCGGCATCGGTCTGGAGGGAAATTCGTCGGGCAGGGTCAAGGTGCTCGGGCAGGGCCTGCGCGGGCATGCGAGCCGGATTGGTCCGCGAGGTATGCAGGATGGTGCCGCCCGTCCGATCGATGGCTCGGGTGTTCCTGCGATCGAGCGGGACCACGAAACGGCGGTCATCGGTGCTTTCAGGGCCGAGGTGGGTCAGGCCCATCCAGCCGCGGCGGATCCCGAGCACCTCCCAGCCGAGCTCGCTCGCCCGGTAGACGACGCTCTTGATGATCGAGTTGAGCCCCGGCACGTCACCGCCGCCGGTCAGGATCCCGATACGCGTCACGGCCACATCATGGCGTGCCGCCGGACCTCGCGTCTGGCTTCAGATTCACGCGCGGACCGCTTGTGCTGAGGCAGGTTCTGAGGCACAATAAGGCCCCCCTCGCTGCGGCCCACGCGGCGCCCGTGATTCCAGGATCGAGATGACAACAACCACGAACGACCGACGCTACGTGACCTGGCGCCTCCCTGACCGGCAGTTCTCCAAGGTCCACCTGCAGCGCGACGCCGAGCAGACCATCTGCGGGCGGACGCTGCCTCGCGCCACCGGCTCTCCCCAGCCGCCGATCCCGGCGGTCTCCATGTGCCAGGAGTGCGCCGCCTCCGAGGCGTAACCCGCCTATCTGCTGCTGATGTGCGGGCGGTTCGCGCAGCCACGCTCGGCTGACGAGCTGGCCCGCATCTTTCACGCTCGCCCGGCCACCGACCTGCCGGGAGCGCAGTTCAACGTTGCCCCCACCGATGAGGTGGCAGCCGTGGTCGAGCACCACGGGGAGCGGACCGTCGACGCTTTCCGCTGGGGGCTCGTTCCGTTCTTCTCCGCGTCCTCGAAAGGCGCCGCGCGGCTGATCAACGCCCGCGCCGAGACGGTCGAGACCACTCCGGCCTTCCGTACCTCCTTCAAGAACCGGCGCTGCATCCTGCCGGCCGATGCCTTCTACGAGTGGCGGCGAACAAGCGACGCAGCCAGCGGCCGGACCCTGCGCTCAGAGCCGTTCGCCATCCGACGCCTGGACGGCGAGCCACTCGCCTTCGCCGGCCTCTGGGCGATCTGGCGCAACCCGGAGACGGCCGAGCGGCTCTACACCTGCTCGATCATCACCACCCAGGCGAATGAGCTGGTGGGGCAGCTTCATGACCGCATGCCGGTGCTGCTCGAGGGCGCGGACTGGGACCGATGGCTGTCAGAGACGACGTCGCTCACCGGCCTGCGCGGCCTCCTCCACCCGGCGCCTGCTGGGGAGCTCGACCTCTATGCCGTCTCGCCGGCGGTGAACAACGTCCGCAGCGAGGGTCCGGAGCTGTTGGCCCCTTTGAGCCGCTGGTCCGACGGGCCGTGATCCTGCGGCTGCCGCGCGGCGCACTCGTGGTGCTGATCGGGGCGAGCGGCGCCGGGAAGAGCACGTTTGCAGCGGCCCATTTCCAGCCGAGCCAGGTCCTCTCCTCCGATGCGATGCGGGCCCTGGTCGCCGATGATCCGAACGACCAGTCGGCCACCGAGCCCGCCTTCGAGCTGCTCCACACCCTGCTCGCCCTGCGCCTGGCACGCGCACGGCTCACCGTGGTCGACGCCACCAATGTCGAGCGCTGGGCGCGGGAGCGGCTGCTGGCGGTGGCGCGCCGGCACCGGCGCCCGGCGGCTGCGATCGTCATCGATCTCCCCTTGGAGATCTGCCTGGAGCGGAACGCGGCTCGAGACGATCGGACCGTTCCGGCGGCCGCGGTGCGGCGTCAGCACGCGACGCTGCGGAGGTCGATCGGCAGCCTGGCGGAGGAGGGATTCCGGCAGGTCTGGCGCCTCGACGCGCCTCAGTCGGTCAGCGAGGCGCGCGTGGAGCTGGCATAGAAATATCCCGAAGGAACTGCACCCGACGCCGCGGTGCGAGACCGCCACGCCGGTACCGGAACGCTTGATGCAATCTCGTGATCCGGTATCGCTGCCCCTTCGGGACGACCGAAGGATAGCCCGCCCCGAGAAGGGCCCACAACCCCCCTTATCCCCGAGTTTTCGAGCTCGCTGAGACCTTGTCCACAGGCGATCCCCAATGGGATCAGGTGGCCGACATGGCACAGCCGCCGATGGCGTTGCTCCAGGTCGGCTGCACGGCGTAGACGTGGCTGCCGAGAGTGACGTTGCCGGAGGAGGCGCTCCAGGCGCACTTGTCGGCGTTCTCGGCTCCCTGTCGATCAACCCAGCCGCTGTTCGGGAAGGGATCGGTCTCGGCCTCGGAGTACTCGTGGCCGGCGACCACCGAGAAGCCGTCGAAATAGCCGTTGCCATAGGTGTCGCCGGGATTGGTCGGGTTGATGAAGTTCATGCCGCACGACGCCCCGGCATCGGGCAGGTAGGGGATGTAGGCGTAGGCCAGCGGACCCGCGGCCACGGTGGTCGACGAATGCCACGCGCACCACTGCGTCCCGAAGCCGTTCATCGACTTGCCGGTTGGCGTGTAGACCATGTAGGTCGCATTCGGATTCAGGGCCCCGAAATGCCCCTGCAGACGGATGGCCGCGGCCGCGATCTGGGACTGCGTGGGGCTGGCCGGGACGGCGGTGGTGTCATTCCACGTCCCCGCCAGCTGGCCCGGCAGGTTGGTGATGTACTTCGCACCGGCAACCGTGCTGCACTTCTGCGTCCCGGATGGCACGTTCTGGCAGTACTGCTTGACGACGTTGTTCCAAGCGCTGCCGCCGACGTTGGTGAAGAAGTCGGTGTTGTAGGTGCGAGCCGCGGTGCTGCTATAGCCGCCGGTGCTGAATCCGGACGTCCATTCCGGGCCCCACCAGCTGATGTACACCTTCGGCGTCTGCTGGATCGCGCCGCCGTGGCTGGACAGGTTGTTGCGAGCCGACCGGCCGTGCCCGGCGTCCTGTGTGTGTCCGCGGAAGATGGGCAGGACCTCGGTACCCGCGCTGAGCGCGGCGCTCGGCGGCGGTGATGTTCGCGCGCTCGCCAGGCCGGGGGCGGCCACCAGCAGCGAGAGGGTGGCAATGGCAGACAGGAGGATCCGCGAGGTCCGGTGCATGTGAGGCAGTCTCCGCTATCGGCGCCGAATCTGAAGACGGTGGCGCGATGCGCACGATAGCCGACTGCAGCAGCCCTGACGAGGGGTCAGGACCACACCGAACCGCACACCTCCGCACCGCTCAGATCGCGTGGCGAGCTCAGGGCTCGGGTCCTTCGTTGGCAATCATCAGCGACCTGCCGGTGAGATTGCCGCTGATCCGCTCCTCGACCTGCACCGGCATGCCCGGCAGCTCCTTCGCGAACCAGAAGCGGACCTCGGAGCCCGGCGGCATGACCGTGTAGCGCCAGCAGTCGTAGGTTCCGAACGGCAGGGTCAGCGCCTCCTCCTCGACACTGGTCCCCTCCACCGGCTGCGATGCATGCCGCTGGAGCTCGAGCCAGGTCGACCGTCGGCGAGCCGGCTCGCCCAGCGGGAGCCCATCGGCATCGGTCACCTGGAACTCCTGCACGGCCCAGTCGGCATCGGCCTCGATGAATCGGATCCGGCGGTACGTCGGCTGCGCATCCGGCGTTTCCTCCACCATGCGGATCGTCCGGCCAGCCGGGCAGCCATCCCGGATCTGCTCCGCACTGAACGGAGTCGGCAGGTGGTCGGGCTCCAGGCGGTGCGCCTCTGGCGGCAGCGGCATGACCGGAAGCCTAGCGCACGTCGTGCAGGCCCTTGGGTGCTACGCTCCGGCGGTGAGTGGCGGCGGGATGACGTTTCGCAAGGCGCCGCCGGAGCTCGTGGACCGCTTCGCAGAGGTGATGGGCGAGGTCCCCGATGCCGAGCTGCGAAAGATGTTCGGCTACCCAGCGGCCTTCGCGAACGGCTACATGTTCACCGGCCTCCACGAGGATCGCTGGGTCATTCGCCTCCCTGACGACGACGGGGCCGAGCTGGCCGCGATGGGCGCCACCCCGTTCGAGCCGATGCCTGGCCGCCCCATGCGCGGCTTCCTCATCGTTCCACCGTCCCTGGTCGCCCAGAGCGACGCGCTGATCCCCTGGCTGGAGCGAGCAAGAGCCCACGTCCTCAGCCTGCCACCCAAACCGGGGCGCTAGCCAGGTGCCGGCCATCCATCACCTGCTGCATGCCGGGTACGCAGGCGACGACGGCGTGGCCAGCAGCGTCAGCCTCGTGCTCGACGCCGAGGCGATCATCGTGGTCGACCCGGGAATGGTGGCCCAGCGGCACCTGATCCTCGACCCGCTGCGGGCGCTGGGGGTCGAGCCGGAGCAGGTGACCCACGTGGTGATCACCCATCATCATCCCGACCACACGCTCAACGTGGGCCTCTTCCCGAACGCAGAGGTGGTCGACTTCTGGGCCCGATATCGGGGCGACCAAAGGCTCGACCACGACGGCGACGGCTACGCCGTCAGCCCGCACTGCCGCCTCATCCTGACGCCCGGGCATACCGCCGAGGACTTGACCCTGCTGGTCGAGACGGAGGGCGGCACCGTGGCGTGCACCCACGCCTGGTGGCGAGCCGATCGCACTCCCGAGATCGACCCGTTGGCCGATGACCAGGCTGCCCTGGAGGGGAGCCGCGGGCGGATCCTGGAGCTCGCCGACCAGGTCGTGCCTGCCCATGGCGCGGCGTTCGAGGTTCCCCGCCGCCGACGCTCCGGCTGACGCTCAGCTGGCGAGGCGGGCCCGGCCGGCGGAGAGGTAGTCGGTGAGCTGATCCTCGGTCAGCGGATGCGCGAACAGGTAGCCCTGCCCGAACTCCGCGCCGAGGCTGCGCAGGCGCGCCACCTGCTCGGGACGCTCGATCCCCTCGGCGATGGTGGTCATGTCCAGGGTGCCGGCAAGGTGGATGATCGAGCGCACCACCGCCGGCGCATCGGACTCCTGGTCGAGGACGGCGATGAAGGCGCGGTCGATCTTGAGGACGTCGACCGGCAGGTCGCGCAGGTAGCTGAGCGACGAATAGCCGGTCCCGAAGTCGTCGATCGCCAGCCGCACCCCGAGCTCGCGGAGCTTGCGCATGGTGGCGATCGACTCATCGGCCTTCTCGAGCAGCACCGACTCGGTGATCTCCAGGGTGAGGCGGGTGGGAGCCAGCCCCGAAGAGCGAAGGGCGCTCTGCACCTCGCCGACGAATTCGGGGCGGCGCAGCTGGACCGGGGAGACGTTGACGCTGACCCGCAGACCCCCGCGGGGATCGACGGCATCGAAGGCGACCGTCTGGTGGCAGGCCTCTTCGAGCACCCAGCGGCCGATCGGCACGATCAGCCCTGTCTCCTCGGCGAGCGGGACGAAGTCCGTGGGCATCACCATGCCGGCCGGGTGATCCCAGCGCAGGAGGGCCTCGACCCCGATGGGCTCGGACGTGGCGAGCGACACGATCGGCTGGTAGCGCAGGCTCAGCTGGGTCTCGTCGAGTGCCTTCTCGAGGTCGGCTCGCATCCGCAGGCGACGGACCGCGGCCGCGTGCATGCTCGGGACGTAGACGACCTTGACCCCCTTGCCCCCGGCCTTGGCCAGGTGCATGGCGACGTCCGCGCTGCGCAGGATCTCTTCCGCGCTGGCGTCGGCCCCTTCGGCAAATGCGATCCCCATGCTGGCGCTGAAGGTCAGCCGATGCTCCCCCACCGCAATCTGGTCCCGGGTTGCGTTCATCACCCGCTCTGCGATCCCGTCGATCTCGGACCGGTCGCCGCCGCGCAGCATGATGGCGAACTCGTCGCCGCCGATGCGGGCTGCCGTGTCGCCGGCTCGCAGCGTGGCGCGCAGCCGATCGGCGAACGCAACGAGCAGGCCGTCGCCGGCCGAGTGGCCGAGGCTGTCGTTGACCGTCTTGAAGTCGTCGAGGTCCAGGAGGAGGACGGCGAGCACTCCGTCCGCGGCCAGGCGCCGGCCCTGGAGCTCGTGCTCGATGCGGTCCGCCAGCAGGGCGCGGTTGGCGAGGTTGGTGAGCGGGTCCTGGAACGCCTGGTGCCGAAGCTGCTCCTCCAGCGAGCGCCGTTCAGTGACGTCGCGGCAGTTCAGCACGATGGCACCCACATCGGCATCGGCGAGGAGGTTGGTTGCGACCACCTCCACCCATCGCCAGCGCCCATCAATGTGCGGCAGGCGCAGCTCTCCGTCGGCGGTAGGGGAGCCGGTGCTGGTCAATCGCTCGATGAGCGCCCGCAGCAGGGCGCCGTCGTCGGTGTGCACCAAGTCTGGCAGGTGGCGTCCGACCCAGTCCGAGCCCGAGAGCCCGAGCACCTGCTCGATCGCCGGGCTGACGTAGGTGACCGCACCTTCCCCGCTCAGCAGGATGATCAGGTCCGAGGAGTTCTGGACGAGCGAGCGGAACCGAGCCTCGCTTCCTCGCAGGCGGGCCGCCAGCTCGCGGAGGAGGCGGTTCGCGCCGCGGAACGAGGCATACAGCGCCAGCAGCAGCACCAGGCCGATCCCGCCGCTGATCAGGAACACGTCACGCCGAGTCGCGCCGATCGCCAGCTCCAGCTGCCCGGCATCCTGGTAGATCTCGTATGCGCCCACCGGCTGGCTGCCGCCGTGAACGATCGGCAGGTAGATCTCGAGCAGCTGGGGAGCGAGCCCGTGCTCGAAGATGTTTTCCGCCGCCGAGGCCGTGGTGACGGCGGCATGCGTCTCACCGCCGAGCGCCTCGGCCAGATCCTGTTCCACCTCGAACTGCCGGCCGCGGAGGGCCGGCAGGTCCGAGAAGACGACGGTGCCGTTGGGCGACCAGATCTTGATGCGCTGGATCTGCCCGGAGCTGACCAGCAGCTCGAGCTGGGAGTTGACCTTGTCAGCCGTCTTCGGATCCGGCGAGTCGAGGGTGTTCATCGACAGGAGCGGGTCGACGTAGGCGTGGACCACCGCCTGCATGGCCGCGCTCGCTTCGCCAGTGGCGGTGTCCTCCAGGTGGCTGGCCACGTTCGCGGAGATGGCGAGCGCCGTGGCGATCACCAGCCCCGCGGCGAGGCCGAGCACGACCATCTCGAGTGAGGGTCGGAACCGTCGTCGTGCCGTATCAGGCTGATCGCTGACCATGGGCCTCGCTGCTGGCGCTTGTGTTGCGAGGTGACCCTAGTCAACACGCCTCCGATCTCCGATAGCCCGATGGTCCTGCGCAGGTCATCCGGCTAGACTCCGCGCATGTTTTCCTTCGGGCACAAGTCCCAGATGCCGGATCCGGCCGATGCGCTCCGTGGCCGCGCCGAGCCCCTCCCCACCGCCGAGCGCCACTTCGTGAACCACGAGCCGCTCAAGGGGCCCTACCCGCCTGGCTCGGAGATCGCCGACTTCGCCGCCGGCTGCTTCTGGGGCGTCGAGAAGACGTTCTGGAACGTCCCCGGCGTCATCGTCACCGCCGTCGGCTACCAGGGTGGCCTCACGCCCAATGCCACCTACGGCGAGGTCTGCTCGGGGAGGACCGGGCACGCCGAGGCGGTGCGGGTGGTCTACGACCCGACGAAGGTGACCTACCAGCAGCTGCTCAAGGTCTTCTGGGAGGAGCACGACCCGACGCAGGGGATGCGCCAGGGCAATGACGTGGGCACCTCGTATCGGTCAGCCATCTTCACCCATTCCGATGCGCAGCTCGCCGCGGCGGAGGCCTCGCGCGACATGTACGCCGCCGAGCTGGCCCGCGCTGGCTACGGGACGGTCACGACGGAGATCGCTCCTGCGCCGGAGTTCTTCTTCGCCGAGGACTACCACCAGCAATACCTGGCCAAGAATCCGAACGGCTACTGTCCGATTCATTCGACCGGCGTGAAGTTCAGCGGGTCGGTCGAGCAGATGCAGGAGGTATAGCTCTGATGTTTGGAGGGAGGCAGATGAATCTCAAGCGTCTCCTGGCCATTGCGGCGGCCGTCTGCTTTGCGCTGGCCGTCATCGGCCTCAAGGTCGACATCGACCTGATCGCGCTGGGCCTGCTGGCCTGGGTCCTGACGGCGGTCCTGTAGCCCAGCTCTGGGTCATGACCATGCTGAGGCGAGCCAAGCTGCTGGCCAGCCGGCTCATCTGGATCGCGCCGCTGGCGGTGGCGATGCTGCTTGCCGCCTGCCAGAACGGGAATACCGGCGGCGGCTACTAGGGGTCAGGCGGCGGACAAGCAGGAGGGACCTCGCGGCCCCTCCTGAACCGCTGTCGCCTGCGCGGCTACTTCTTCTTCTTGGCCGGAGCGGCCTTCGGCTTCGCGGCCGGTGCGGCCTTCTTGGCAGGCTTCTCGCCCTTGATGTGATGGCTCACGGTGCTCCTCCTGGGGTGTCCGGCGGGATCGTCCGGATCGGCCTAGATCTTACCCCGCCGGCGAGTCTGCGCGCAGCGGGAGCGTCCGAGGTCGCGGCGATCTGGCCCCCGTGGGCTTCCACCAGCTTCCTGGCGATCGGCAGGCCGAGGCCGCTGCCCGGTGAATCGGCCGCGCGCGTGAAGCGCTCGAAGATGCGCGGCAGCACGTCCGGCTCGATCCCCCGCCCGGTGTCGGCGACGGTCACCACCATCTCGTCCGACTCCACGGCAGCCGAGAGGTCGACCCGGCCGCTCGAGGGGGTATGGCGCAGGGCGTTGACGAGCAGGTTCGTCACCACCGCCCGAATCCGCGCCGGGTCGATCTCGATCACCGGAAGGTCCTCGGCATGCAGCTCGACGCTCACCCCTTGCGCATCCGCCTGGGACCGCACGCCAGCCACCACGTCCTGCAGCAGCGCCGCCAGGTTGGTCGCCTCGCGGTGCAGGCGGAGCGCTCCCGCCTCGGCGAGTGACAGCGTGCGCAGGTCCTCGATCAGCCGCTCCATGAGATGCGCCTCCTCGAGCAGCGGCGCCATGTGCTCGCGATCGGCGGGATAGACGCCATCGAGCAACGCCTCCAGGTTGCCGCGCATGACCGCCAGCGGGGTGCGCAGCTCATGGGACACGTCGGCGAGCAGCCGCTGCCGCTCCGACTCGGTGGCATCCAGGCGAGCGCTCATCGCATTGAAGGCACGCACGAGGGCTCGCACCTCGCGCGGCCCGCCCTCCGGGACCCGGGCGCCGAAATCACCCGCCTCGACCCGACCGGCAGCCTCGATCAGGTCGCCGACCGGCGCGGCGGTGCGCCGCAGAATGCGCGCCACGATCGCAAGGCCGATGAGCACCAGCAGGCCCGTTCCGATCGCCGTTGCCGACCCGGCGCTGGCGCCCAGCAGGGTGCCGACGAGCCAGGCGAGGAGCAGGACCGCGCTGATCCCCAGGAGCATGACCAGGCCGAAGAGGCACCCCATCCGCCGCAGGAAGCGGCCGCGCATCCGCTGCCAGCCCTCGGGCCCCGCGGGCGGCCAGGGCTCGCCATCGGGCCACCACGGTGGACGGCCCCGCCCTCCCCAGCGACCGCGCCACCGTTCCTCAGACATCGGCCAGCCGGTAGCCGACGCCATAGACGGTGAGCAGTCGCTGCGGCGCGTGGGGATCGGTCTCGATCTTGCGTCGCAGGTTCTTGACGTGAGCATCGATCGCCCGCTCGTACGACTCGAACGCCACCCCGTGGATCGCGTCGAGGAGCTGCGACCGGGTGAAGACGCGACCCGGCTGACGAGCCATCGCGGCGAGGAGCGCGAACTCGCTCGCGGTCAGCTCCGCTGCCTGCCCCTCGATGATGACCTGCATCCGCTCGACGTCGACGACCAGGCCTCCGACGACCAGGAGGTCAGTCATCGCCCCCGGCTGCCGGCGTCGGAGGACGGCCCGTATGCGGGCCACCAGCTCGCGCGGGCTGAACGGCTTGGTGACGTAGTCATCGGCCCCCAGCTCCAGGCCGATCACCTTGTCGGTCTCATCGTCGCGAGCGGTGAGCATGATGATCGGGACCTGCGAGCCGCGGCGCAGCGTGCGGGTCACGTCCAGCCCGTCGAGGCCGGGCAGCCCCAGGTCGAGGACGACGAGATCGGGGTGCTCGATGCGGGCGCGCATCAGCGCCTCGGGCCCGTCGCGGGCGATCGAGACGCCGAAGCCGCCGCGCTCCAGGTAGTCACGAACGAGCCGGGCAATCTTCGGCTCGTCGTCGACGATGAGGATCTTCTGCATCTTGCGAGCGGCATGGTAGACGGGCGGGCGGCCCAGGCCGCCCGCCCGCATCGGTCTAGCTGGTCTTGTCAGGCGCTGCCGGCGACTCGCCGTGCGCCTCCTTGTGCCAGTCCTCCAGGTAGTCACGCGGTCCGGTGCGGCCCTTCCAGCTGCCGTGGCCGGACCAGCCAGCATGCCCGTACCCGCGTCCGCGGCCGAACGCGGCGCGCAGCAGGCCGATGACGAGGAAGAATCCGAAGATCAGGAAGATGAACCCGAAGAAGCCGAAGCCCCAGCCGAATCCCGGGTACCCACCCCAGCCGGGGTAGTAGACGACCGGCGCCGGGTTCCCCGACGCGATCGCGGCGTGTGCCGCCTGGGACAGGCCGGTGGCGACCCCGGCGTTGTAGACGTTGACGCCGATGACGGCCGCCAGCCCGATGAGGGCCAGCAGGGCGATGAAGCGAAAGATGTACATGGACGTTGTTGCTCTCCTGCATGGTGGGTCGCCCGATGCAACCCGATGCAGACAGCCTGGCTGGCTGTTGTGCGCAGATTGTGAAGAGCGTGTGGAGCCTTTTCGGCTCAGCGGAGACTGCGCCGAACGCGGATCAGGAGAGCCCCATCTCCATGTAGGCCGCGCCGCGGGCATCGAGGTAGATGCGGGTCGGCGTGCGCACCCAGCGCATCACGATCTCGTGGCAGATGCAGCAGCGCAGGACGGTCCCCGGGCCGTGGACATAGGCGAGCAGCGTCGCGACGGCCCCTTGATTGCCGCAGTTCGTGCAGCGGTGGACCGAACCCGACACGTCGAAGCCGAACATTTCGGCCAGGTCGCCGGCTACGGCGTTGGCGTCGAGCATCAGGGGATCGTCCATGGCAGCCTCCTCGCTCATGTGGTCGGCCCGAAACGTTCGGTGCGCACCCGGGCTGGCGGAACGCCCAGCTCCACCAGGCCGTTGGCGGCGGCCTCGACCAGCAGGGTCGGGCCGCAGATGTAGGCCAGTGGCTGGGGGCCGATGCTGGCCAGCACCTCGCTCAGCATCTCGCGGTCGATGCGGCGCGCGTACCCGGTCCAGTCCGGCGGCTGTGACCTGGTCAGAGTCTGAAACGCGCCGACGCCATCCTTCGCCACCGCCAGGGCGTCGATCTCCTCGCGGTAGATGACGTCGTCGAGCGTCCGCGAGCTGTACAGCAGGGCGGTGGGCGTGTCATCGCCGGCAGCGGACCGTTCACGCAGCATGGCCATCAGCGGGACCACCCCCGAGCCACCCGCCACCAGCAGCAGCGGGCCGCCGAGGGCCGGCTCCCACACGAAGTAGCCCCCGATCGGGCCTCGAACCTCGACCTGATCACCCACCCGCAGGACATCGTGGAAGTAGGGCGACACCTCGCCATCGGGGATCCGCTCGATGGTGACCTCGACCTCGCCTGTCTGCGAGGGAGGCGAGCCGATCGAGTAGGAGCGCTGCGCCTGGTAGCCGTCCTCGGCGGTGAGCCGCACGTCGTAGTGCTGCCCGGCCCGATGCGGGCGCCAGGCCGGGAGCGCCAACGTGAACGACTTGACCTCGGCGCTCTCCGGACGCACGCCGGTCACCGTGGCGATCTGCCAGGCCAGGGGCTCGGGCATCTGGGCGGTCCGTCAGTCGCCGGAGTAGCGCTCTTCGCGCCACGGGTCGCCGCGGATGTGGTAGCCGAGCGACTCCCAGAAACCGGGCTGGTCCTTCTCCATGAGCCGCAGGCCACGCACCCACTTGGCGCTCTTCCAGAAGTAGAGATGCGGAACCACCAGCCGGGCCGGGCCACCGTGCGGCGGCTCGAGCGGAGCGCCGTCGTACTGCCAGGCCACGAATGCCTGGTTGTTGACCACATCGGTGAGCGGCAGGTTGGTGGTGTAGCCGCCGTACGACTGCGCGGTCAGAAAGCCGGCCCGCGGATCGATCTCGACCGCCGCCAGCAGGTCGTCAACGCTGACGCCGTGCCAGCGGGTGTCGAGCTTCGTCCACTTCGTGACGCAGGAGATGTCGACGGTCCAATCGCGGGAGGGGAGCGACTGGAACTGCTCCCAGCTCCAGCGCATCGGCTCTGCGACCAGGCCGTCGATCGTGAACTCCCAGGTCTCCAGCGGGATCTGGGGCGTCGGCCCCGCAGACAGGACCGGAAAGCCATCAGTCAGGTACTGCCCCGGCGGGATCCGGTCAGCGCGGTCAGTCCCCGCATCCCTCCGCTTGCCGAAGAAGCCGCGTGACGTGAATCGCTCGGTCATGAGCCTCCGGTGCAGTGCGCGTCTGGCGGGAGCAGCTCGATTATCACCGTCGCACGACATTTCGGCCAGCCGTGAGGCTATTCGGGGCGTCGCGTCCCCCGTACCATGTCGCCATGAAGGGTGATCGGGTGGAGGCCGTGGTCGACACGGGCCAGGGCACGCAGACGTTCGTCATCGAGGCGACCCGCGCCGGGCGGCGGATCGAGGTGGCCACCAGCCGGGGCGTGGTCGAGGTGAGCGAGGTGACCCGCGGCGGGACGCCCGTGCGTACCGGCCGCTTCATGTCCAGCCGCCTCATCGCGCTCGTCGAGCATCCGGCCCACGAGGGCCGCGAGTCGGCCGTGGAGGTCTCGACCCGAAGGCGCATCACCACCACCGGCGACGGCATCAACTGAGCTCCTGAGCTCCTGCTCACGGCTCTGGCTCCGGCCCAGCCGCGGAACCGCCGCCCGCCTCGCGGTGTACGGGTGGCAAGAGGTGGAGGGCCGTCCACTGACTGATGCGGAGCTGATCGAGGCCGCGCGAGGCGGTGACGTGAGCGCCTACGAGGAGCTGGTGCGCCGCTACCAGGACCTGGCCTACCGAACCGCGTTCCTCGTAGTGCGGGACGCCGAAGAGGCTCGCGACGCGGCGCAGGAGGGATTTCTGAGTGCTCATCGTGCGCTGGGAAGGTTCCGCGTGGGCGCCGACTTCCGCCCGTGGCTGCTGCGCATCGTGGCCAACGCGGCACGCAACCGCCGCCGGAGCGCCACCCGTCGCGCCGCGCTGGCGCTACGGGCGGGGCGGGACCCGGCCTCGGGTGATGCGGCCCCATCGCCCGAGGCTGCCCTGCTCGCCGCCGAGCAGCGGGCCACCCTGATGGCGGCGATCAACTCGCTGCGCGAGGACGATCAGCTGGTGATCGGTCTGCGCTGGTTCGCCGAGCTCGGAGAGGCTGAGATGGCCGAAGTGCTCGGCCGGCCACGCGGGACGGTCAAGTCCCGCCTCTCGCGCGCCATGGCCCGCCTGCGCGAGGTGCTCGAGCGGCTGGAGGAGGATCTCTCCGATGGCTGACCAGCACCTGTCCCCGCTGGAGATGCGCCTGGCCGAGCTGAGCGCGTTCATCGACGTGCCCGCCGCGCCGCCGCTGGCGAGTGCGGTGGCGGATCGCCTGCGTGCCGAGGCCGGCCTTCGGCCGTCATGGCGCTGGCCACTTCCCTCGGTGGGCAGGGGCACCGCCCTGGCAGTGGCGGCCACCCTGCTCCTGGTGAGTGCTGTGGCCGCCATTGGCATTGCGCTCGGCGGACTGCGCCTGATCTTCAATCCCGAGAGTCTCCCGCCATTGCCCAGCATTCCCAACCAGCCGGGAATCGGGCAGCAGACGACGCTCGACGCGGCGCGCTCGTCGGTCGGCTTCGTGCTGCGCGTCCCGACAGTGTCAGCGCTCGGCGAACCGGACCAGGTCTACGTCATGGAGCCGCCCGCCGGCGGCGCGGTGACGCTGGTCTACGGAGCCCGACCGGGCTATCCCCTGCAGCCGGACAGGATGTACGGGCTGGTGCTGACCCAGTTCCGGGCTGACATCCAGGCCGAGAATTTCGAGAAGCTGATCATGGAGGGGGTCCGGATCACGCACACGAACGTCCATGGGCTTCCCGCCTACTGGGTGGCCGGAGGGGAGCATTTCTTCTTCTACCGCGACGCGACCGGGCAGATCGTCAACACCACCCTGCGCCTGGTGGGCGACACGCTGATCTGGGAGGAGGATGGCGTGACCCATCGGGTCGAGGGCGCGCCTTCGCTGCAGGCCGCCATCGCGGTCGCCGAATCGCTGGAGCCGGCTCCGTCTGGCGAGTAGGCCGCTACTCGGTGGCCGGGATCTCCTGGGTCGCGGGCGTGCCGCTGGCGGGCGTTCCTCGTCGCGCGTTCCATGCAGCCAGGGCGATGGCGCCGATGCCCACCAGGACGACGGCCAGCTTCACCACCCAGCCCACCACCGGAAGCGACGAGACAGCGACGACCACCGCGGCGCCGATGACCAGCAGGCCGATCTCGCGCCATCGACTGCCGCCCTGTGACGGAGCGGCCAGCCTGGCAAGCGCCAGACCGACCACCGCATCGGCCAGGAAGGAGGCCGCCAGCAGGAGGACGAAAGTGGCGACGAGCAGGAGGAGGAACCCTGCGAAGAAGGTGATGGCGGCCAGCGACCCGAGGGTAAGCAGGCCGAAGACGATTGCCAGCAGGATGACCAGCAGAATCAGCGCCAGGGCGCCCACGACGTAGACCACGAAGGCCAGCAGGCCAACGCCGAGTGCGGGCAGTGGCCGGCGCCGCACCAGCTCGCCAGCGGCGCGCATGGCCCGCGGAAGGAGCCAGATCCCCAGCACACCGAACAGAAGGACGACCACGAGGTGTCGAATCGCGTCGCCGATGGCGTCGGCGGCCGTCGGGCGCGGAGCCGGCTCCCCGGCTCGACCGATGGTGACGTGCTCGGATCCGCCGACCGTTCCGCCACGCGTGTAGGTTCCGGCCGAGCCTTCGATGTTGCCGCCCACGGTGCCATCCATCGCGGCGGTCCCTGCGGCCAGGATGAGGTCCCCGGCCACCTTCGCGTTGCCAGCGATCGATGCCTCGCCGCCGGCGATAACCAGGTCCTCGCCGATTTTGCCGGCGACCGTCAGCTGGCCGGCCGCCACGCGGGCGTCGCCTTTGACCGTTCCGTCGATAACAACCATCCCGCCAGCGGCGATCAGGTCGCCGCCGACGGTGCCGTCGACTTGGACGCAGCAGGTCCCCGTCAACGGTGCCGTCGACCGTGATGTTGCCGGCGAACAGGTAGAGATCGCCTTTCACGTGCTCGCCGGCCGGCACGACCAGCGTGCGGTCGGTGCGCAGCTTGCCGCCGAGCAGGTCCTTGCCGAGTGCCATCCCTGCTGCCGTCGCCAGCAGCATGAGAAGCAGCACCGCGGCCGCGCCGAGTCGAATCCCGCGTGACATGTGCGCCCGATCGTACGCGCCCGCCGGACGACCTGCAGCCAGATCGGCGTCACCCTCATGAAGTTCTCATGGAACACCGATACCCTGTGAAGCCGATGGTGGATGTCAAGATGAACGGAGGCATGGATATGACGTTCGGCTGGCACTACGCGAATGGCTGGATGATGGGCGCCGGGTTGCTGTTCCCCCTCCTCTTGCTGGTGCTGATCGGCGTCGGCATCTGGCTGTTGGTGCGCAACCTCAACCAGCGGCCAGCGATGAGCTCGCCCAATGAGGCCGAGGAGGTCCTGCGGCGCCGATTCGCGGCCGGCGAGATCGACGCCGACGAATACGAGCGGCGGCTGGAGATCCTGCGCCGGAAGTAAGCGAGGGCGCCGCGCGCGGCGCCCTATGATCGGCTCCCCATCACGGCGGAGGACGGTCGACGCAACCCCCCACCCGCCTCGGCGTCGCGCTCTGGAACCAGGCCACCGACTGGCCTTCCTTCCTGGCCGCCGCCCGACGCGTCGACCAGCTCGGCTACGAGCACCTGTGGACCTGGGACCACCTGTACGCCATCTACGGCGATCCGCTGCAGCCGGTCTTCGAGGGGCACACCTCCCTGGCCGCCTGGGCGACGGCCACCTCGCACGTCCGCCTGGGCCTGCTGGTCGGGGCCAACACGTTCCGCAACCCCGGGCTGGTGGCAAAGATGGCGGCCAACCTGGACCATGTGAGCGGTGGCCGCGCCATCCTGGGCCTGGGGGGCGCCTGGTTCGAGCCGGAGCACACCGCCTTCGGGATCGAGTTCGGCAGCGGCGACGGGGAGCGGCTCGGCTGGATGGACGAGGCGGCGGCCGCCATGCGGGCGGTCCTGGACGGAGGTGAGGTGACGTCGGCGCCCGGCGGGCGATATAGATTCGATCACCTGCGGATCACGCCCCGGCCGCTACAGGCGCGCCTGCCGATCATGATCGGCGGCAGCGGGGAACGAAAGACGCTGCGCACCGTAGCGCGCTACGCCGACATGTGGAACGCCGACGGCAGCGTTGAGTTCCTCACCCACAAGGACGAGGTCCTGCGGGCCCACTGCGCGGCGGTCGGCCGCGACGAGGCCGAGATCGAGCGCACCTGCTCGTTCAAGCCGCTCATCCGCGACACCGTCGAGGCAGCGCGACGCGCCTGGCGCGAGCAGATGGAGATCAACCGGACCCCGTTCGTTGCGGTCGAGGACGACGCGTCGTTCTGGGTCGGGACACCCGATCAGCTGGCCGAGGGGATGATCGCGCGCCGGGCGATCGGCTTTCGGACCTTCATCGCCGAGCTGCCGGCCCCCTACGACGGCGAGACCTTGGAACGCTGGATCGGCGAGGTCAAGCCGATGGTGGATTCGGCATAGCTCGACGCTAGGCGACGGTCACCACCAGCTTGCCACGGACGTGGCCGCCGGCCATCTCGTTGATGGCGGCACCGGCCTCCTCGAGGGGGTAGGTCTTGATCGGCGGGACGTGCAGCTGGCCACCCTCGATCAGTGCGGTGAGGTCCGGCAGGCGTGAGGCCGGAAGGCGGTTGGCCCCGATGAACTGCACGCCATGCTCCTTGAGCGCGGCGGCGGCCGCGGCCGCCGGCCCCCGCGGCGAGACCGCCCGCCCACCGGAGCGGACCGCCTGCCCATAGCGCGCCATCTGCTCGGCGTCGCTGTGCATGTCAATGAGGGCATCGACGCCCTGCGGATGGCTCGCCCGGAGCTGCTCAAGCGCGTCGCCACTCCGGTAGTCGATCGCCTCGCTCGCCCCCTGCTGGAGCGCCAGGTCGCGGGCCGGGCTGCTGGCCACGGCCACCACGGTGGCGCCGCGCGCCGCCGCCAGCTGGGTCACGAAGCTGCCGACGCCTCCGGTGGCGCCGACGACCATCACCACTTGGCCAGGCTGTGGGTCGGCAGCCTCGATCGCTGCCAGGGCCGTGAGACCCACATGCGGCACCGCGGCCGCCTGCTCGTGCGAGAGCGAGGCGGGCTTGGGGGCCAGGCCATCGGCCTTGACGACGACCGAGTCGGCGAAGCTGCCCTCCCCGACCGCCGGCTTGGTGACGACCCCATACACGTCGTCCCCGGGCGCGAAACGCTCCACGCCGGGTCCGACCCGCTCGACCACGCCGGACAGGTCGATCCCCGGCACCAGCGGGAAGCGATGCTCCATGTAGTCCTTCAGCCAGCCAGCCGTGTACATCGGGTCCATGACGTTGACCCCGGCGGCATGGACTCGCACCAGGACCTCACCCTCGGCGGGCTCCGGCACGGGCAGCTGGTGGATCGAGCCGGGCGCTCCGAACTCGTCGACGGCAAAGGCTCGCATGGTCATGATCGGCTCCCTGGGTGTCACTTTATGGTTGCGGGAACAACTATCTCAAGACGATGCGCTGCGCGCAAGCCCGACCGCCGGTGGAGCATGATGCGGCCCGAAACGATGACATTCGAGCAGCTCGACTTCATCTACATGCCAAGCGCCGATGCCGCCGCTGACGTCGAGTACTTCACGACGGTCCTTGGAGCGCGGCTCGTCTTCGCGGTGGCCGGGATGGGCACCAGGGTGGCGATGGTGACCCTCGCCGACGCTCCTCCCCGGCTGCTGCTGGCGGAGCACCTCGAGGGGGAGACGCCGGTCCTCGTCTATCGGGTCGCAGACCTGGCCGCGGCCCTCCAGGAGCTGGAAGGCCGCGGTTGGCAGCGGGAAGGGAGCTTCGAGATCCCGCAGGGACCGATCTGCTCGTTCCGCGCGCCGGGTGGCCAGCGAGTCGCCCTCTACCAGCTCACCCGGCCCGAGGTCGAGGAGCACTTCGCCGGGCGGCGGGACTTCTAAGCCGATTGGCGCTTCACATGGCCGGGTTGGCGATGTACCAGATCCCGCCGAGACCCTGCCCGGTTGAGTCCCCCGCCTTGGTGTCACCGGAGTAGTAGTAGAGCGGGTGACTGTTGTACGTCACCTGCAGGCTGCCGTCATCACGGGTGATGGTGCCGATCGTGCCGGTCACGCCAGTGCCCGCGGTGACCTGCTCCCCGGTGTCGATGGTGAACGGCGGCCATGTGGTCGCGCATGTTCCCGAGCAGGTGCTCGTGGTGGCCGTGTCATCGGCCTTGGTGTAGAGGGTCATGCCGCCCTCTCCTGCCAACGACGAACCGGCGCTGGTCTGAGCGACGGTCAGCTGGTACGCCGAGCCGGCCGATGGACTGGCGGCCTGGCTGGGAGCCGTCGACTGAACGGGCGGCTGGCTGGCAGGCACGCTGGCCGCCGGGCTCGGCGTCGGGCTCGCTCCCGAGCATGCGGCCAGCAGCAGCGAGAGCGCCACCGGCAGGACGCCAAATGCGAGCCAGCGCGGAGTCGCCGGCTGATCGGTTGTGCTTGAAGTCATTGGATCTCTCCTGGTTAGTGCCCTTCTCATCGATCAGATACGGCGCAAGTTACGCTCCTAGCAGGTGCATCGGACTGTTGAGCGATGGGCGAGAGGGTATCCCACATGCCGGAGAGTCTGGAAGCCGATGCTGGGAATCTCATGAGAAGCGGGGAGCGGCTGAACGCCGGCGGTACACTCGCCTTCGAGGAGGACCAATGACCGATTCCGAATTCGCCGCGGCCGCGGCCAGGACGTTCGAGGCCTTCAACGCGCGGCGCTTTGCCGAGTTCGCGACCTACGTGGCCGATGACATCGTGGAGACCTACCCGCAGTCAGGTGAGCGCCTGGAAGGTCGCGAGCAGGAGCGAGCCATGCACGAGGCCTTCCCCGACCCGCCGACCTTCACGATCCGGAACGTCCGTCGCGGCGGCAACCTGGCGGTGGTCGAGGTGGACGAGGCGTATCCCGATGGCAGCGTCTGGAAGACGGCCTTCATCCTGGAGCTGCGCGACGGGCTGATCTCGTCGCTGACGGGCTACTTCGGAGCGCCCTTTGCCGCACCCGAGTGGAGGCGACCATTCCGCGTCACGCCCTAGCCGCGACCCCGCGCCGCCTGCACGTGGTCGGGCTCGATCTCGAAGACCTCGCGCTCGAAGTTGCGCATCCGGTACGGAGCTCCGAGGTAGCGGCCTGACAGCTTGTCGATGAAGGCGAGCCCCTCGTCCGGGCGCTTGCCGACGACGCGGCCGCGCACGATCAGGTAGCGCCACGGGTCGGCGTGGTCAACGACCGTCAGGCTGACTGTGGGGTCGCGCTCCCAGTGCTGCGCCTTGCGTGAGCCGACCCGCGAGCTGGTGAGGATTCGCTCCCCGTCGAAGTCGACCCACATCAGGTAGAGCGCGATCGCGCCATCAGACCGCAGCGCGGCCACGGTGGCGAGGACATCGCTCGTGAGCAGGTAGGCCAGGTCATCGGGGATCGCGGCGGTCATCGGCTCTGCAGTCTGGCAGACTGCGTGGCGAGATGGAGACCGGTCGCCTGGAGACCTTCGCCGACGGGGTCTTTGCGATCGCCATCACCCTGCTGGTCCTGGGGATCGGCGTGCCTGACATCGGCGTGCCACTGGGACCCGCGTTGGTGGCCCAGGCGCCGACCTTCTTCGCCTACATTGTCAGCTTCCTGACGATCGGCATCATGTGGGTGAACCACCACCAGCTCTTCACCCTGATCGGCCGATCAAACACGACCTTCGCGTTCATCAACGTCGTCTTCCTCATGTTCGTGGCCTTCATGCCCTATCCGACCATCGTGCTGGCTGAGCGGCTCGCCGGCAGCAGCTGACCAGGTGCTGGCGACAGTCCTGTACGGCGGCTGCATGACGATGATCGCGGTCATGTTCAACGTGATCTGGCTCTACGCATCTGGCGGCGGCGGGCGGCTGCTCAAGACCGACATCGACGAGGAGGTGCGCCGGGTGGGAGCACGCGGGTACCAATACGCCCCGCTCGGGTACCTGGCGATCACGCTTCTGGCGCTGCTGAGCCCCATCACGAGCCTGGCGCTCTACCTGGCGTATGCCGTCTACTGGATCCTGCCGATCAGCGGCCCGCAGGCGCGCTCGTCGCGCTAGTCGGTCCAGCCGAGGCTTCTTCAGCCGATCACGGACCGCTGACCACCGATACCCTGGTCACCACGAAGGCCTGACGGCAGCCGTCGATGAAGGACTGCTGCCCAGACCAGTAGGCCAGCTCGTTGACGCGCGGCTGGTGATGGCAGGTGGCTGCGGCCGGATCGTCGAAATGGCCGGTGACCTCCACCCAGGCGTTGACCCAGTCGGGCTCACCGGCCACCGATGGGGAGAGCACCACGCTCGCATCCCACCCACCGTCGTTACCCGCGATCGCCTTCAGGAAGAGCTGGTTGGCACCAGGCCCGGCGAGCCAGGCCGGCTGAGAGGTCTCGTCGAATGGGTCGGAACATCCACCACAGGACACCGAATAGCCTCGTACGGTGATTGGCGCGGTCCCGAAGCAAACGACGGCCGCGGCCCGATCGAGGACCAGGAACCCTGGAAGATCGTTGGGGAGCGCCGGGCAGTGGTCGGTTGCGGGGTCTGGCACCCGCTCGATGATCGGCTGCGCCTCAGGCAGCCACTCGCCATAGCTGTCGCGGCGCCAGAACCGTGGATTGTCGCCGCGGAGGCTCGGTCGATGCCCGACCACCACCACCCCAGCCGGGCCTGCAGCCGCCAGCGTGGGAATGGCTCCAAAGGATGCCGGGAGCGGCGCTCTCGTCCATCCGCTGCCGTTGATGGTCCACACCAGGGGAGCCTCCGTCGATCGGTCCCACCCAAAAGCGTAGGCTTGCTGGCCGTCCCACGCCATGCTGGTCACCACCCCGCCCGCGAGCGCGGCATCCGCGCCCGTTTCTCGGCGCCATTCGAGTCGGCCACGCCGCAGCGCCCCCGTCCAGGCGCGCGGGGTGCCGGTCTGCGAATCGGAGTCGAGCGCCAGGAAGCCACCATTCACCCCCAGCACCTGGCTGGCCTGCCCCTGCGGGCCGTCCGTGACTGGTGCCCAGCTCTGCCCGTCAGCGGTGAAGCCGGCAAATTGGTTGCCGACCGCTCCATACCCGAGCGTGCCTCGTTCGCCCCAGGCGAAGAAGCCGCCCGGCGATCCGACGATCCGCATCCACGATTGCTGCGGGAACCACCCAGGCGGTGTGGCGCGTTCCTGCCAGGAGGAGCCGTCTGTCGAGTACCAGATGGATCGTTCCCCGCCCCCCAAACCACCGTTGCTTTCGGTCACGAGCAGATAGCCATCCTGCGAGGCGGTCAGGCTGTCCGGCCAGTTGGCCGCCGAGCCCATGCTCCCCAACAGACGCCACGACACGCCGTCCCTGGAGTTCCAGAGCCAGATCTGGCTCTCGCCTGAGTCCCCGTACGTCGCTGCGCTGGCCAGCCAGCCGGCCGGCCCCCAGACGACCGACGAGAGGTCCCAGCCGGCGAACGGCTCGGTGCCGGCTTTCACCCATGCGGCTCCATCCCGAGAGGCGAGAGGGAATGGCGGAAGCCAGTGGCTCGTCATCGTCGAAGAGGTGCCGAGGGCAACGAATCCATCCGGCCCGGCCGCCACGGTGTTGACCCATCCACTCTGCAGGAAATCCGTGCTGGTGTAGCGCGTGATCCCGTCGTCTCCCAACACCCACCCGGTGAGCGGGTCCTGAAGCTCCAGCCAGCCCGGGCGACCCGTTTCCTCTGGCTGCTGCTCGTACGCCGTGCCAATTTGACCCGCAGCCAGGATGCCGAGCTGTTGTGCCGTGGGATCGGGGTCCGCGCGGATCACGACATCCCGGGTCGTCCGAATCCATCCGCTGAATCCGCTCACCTGCGGAACGTTGCGCGGCAGCGTGCCTGAGGCCAGCTGGACGATCCGCAGAGGCCGCGGTGTGGGCGTTGGGAACGACCTCGGCGTCGGGTGCGGGCTGGCACTGGGCGACCCCGAGGCATCCGCGGTCGCCGGGTCGCCACGGAGGACATTGCTCACCCCCACCGCCCCCCCACTGACCAACGCGACGACCGCCAGGCCCACGAGCACTCGCTCGCCGAGCCCCGTGGCCGGGCGCATACCCGACGAGGTCTCCAGGCGGAACGGATCGCGGTCGGTCATCCGCGGCAAGCATATCGGTCGCCGCCCCGCGGTCCAGCATGTTCGGCTGGTAGCATCAAACGGTGACCGTTCCGCAGTTCGGCATCTTCGCCCAGGGCACGATCGCCCACAGCTTCGTCGAGTTCGACCTGCGACCCGATGTCGACATGGTGGCGGTCGCCGGATCGCTGCGCAGCCTCCGCCAGCCGGCCGTCTCGGCCGGCGGCGTCAACCTGGTGGTCGCCTTCGGGAGTGCCCTCTGGCGGGCACTGGCGCCCGAGCACGTCCCTGACGGACTGGCGCCGTTCCAGCCGGTCGCGGCGCTCGGTGGCCATCGGGCTCCGGCCAGCCAGCACGACCTGTGGCTCTGGATCAACGGCAGCTCCCGCGACGTGGTGTTCGAGCATTCCCGCGCTGCCGCCGCGGCGATCGCCGAGATCGCGATGGTTTCCGCCGAGCAGGATGCCTTCGTCCACCGCGACTCGCGAGACCTTACCGGCTTCATCGACGGGACGGCCAATCCGCAGATGCTCGATGCACCCACCACGGCCCTGGTGCCGGACGGCCAGCCCGGCGAGGGCGGCAGCCACCTGCTGGCCATGCGCTGGATCCACGACCTCGCCGCCTTCGAGAAGTTGCCCGTGGCCGAGCAGGAGCGCGTCGTGGGGCGGACCAAGGCTCGCTCGGTGGAGTTGGAGGGCGATGCCAAGCCGCCAACGTCCCACATCGCCCGGGTCGAGATCTCCGACGAGGAGGGCAACGAGCTGCCGATCTGGCGGCGCAGCGTCCCGTACGGCACGCTCACCGAGCATGGGCTCTATTTCGTGGCCTTCTCGGCCGACCGGCCGCGCTTCGACAGGATGCTGGCGCGCATGTTCGGGACCGATGAGGACGGGCGCCATGACCGCCTCATGGATTTCTCGCGCCCGGTGGGCGGTGCGTTCTACTTCGCGCCGTCATTGACGCTTCTGGCCGAGCTCTCGCGCTGAAAGCCTGCGCTCCGCGAGCGGAGCGCCACCGACAGCGCTCCAACCCCGGCGATCCCCGCGAGAGCGGCGACTCCGAACATCCCCGGCAAGCCGAGCGACGGGGCCAGGAGACCTCCCAGCCCGGGACCCAGGATGGCGGCCAGCCCGAAGGTCGTGCCGCTGAGCACCCCCTGCGCGGTCGCCGCAGCTCCCTGAGGCGCGTGGCGCGAAACGTACGTCACGCCGCCCACCAGCGAGAGCGCGAAGGCGCCGCCGTGCAGGGCCATGGTCAGCGTGACCAAGAGTGGGTCTCGCAGGACGGCGACCGCGATCGCCCGCACAACGAACAGGACCGCCGCGGCCAGGAGCAGCCGTTCGGCCCCGAAGCGCGCACCGAGCGCCGGAAAGGCCACCATCAACGGGATCTCCACCACGGCCCCGAGCGCCCACGAGATGCCCACCAGCGACGCGGGCGCACCGATCTCCCCCAGCCGGATCGAGAAGAAGCCGTTGATCGCCGAGTCGGCGCTCCAGATGAAAAGCGCGGCCACGAGGAACGGTGCGAGCTCCGGGCTGCGAATGACCGACTTGATCCCCTCGAATCGAGGCAGCGATGGCACCAGGTTCGTGGATCGCAGACCGAGGCCGACGATGGCGGTGGCGGCCAGGCCGGTGATCAGGACGAACAGGAGCGCATGGATCCCGGCCCGATCGATCAGCCAGCCGGTGAAGACGGCTGCGACGACAAACGACGCAGAGCCCCAGACCCGGAACCTGCCATAGCGGTTCCGATCGTCGGTCACCGTCTCGAGGGCTCGCGCATCCAGGATGGGCGAGACCCCGCCCATGGCCAGCGACATGAGGCCAACGGCCAGGACGATGAGTAGCGGGCCGTGAACCAACGCCAGCAGGCCCGCCGCCAGGGCCGCGCCCCCGGCCGCCGCGGGCAGGACCATGCGCGAGTTCGCGAACCGGTCGGCTGCGGCCCCCCACAGCGGCGCACCGACAAGGCCCGCGGCGGCCGAGAGCGCTCCAAGCAGCCCGACCGCGTC
>VBJX01000163.1 GCA_005879775.1 Chloroflexota bacterium | reverse complement strand
GAACCGCTGATGGACAAGGTGCCGCTGATCGACCAGATCGTGGTGATCGACTCCGACTCGACCGATCGCACCGCCGAGATCGCTCGCGACATGGGTGTCCCGGTCATGCGCCACGCCGACATCCTTCCGGATCTTGGCTCGCATACCGGCAAGGGCGATGCGCTCTGGAAGAGCCTCCACGTCCTGGACGGCGACCTGGTGACCTGGATCGACACCGACATCAGCAACATTCAGCCCCGCTTCGTATTCGGCCTGCTTTGGCCGCTGCTCCGGGAGCCGCGCCTTCAGTACGTCAAGGGCTTCTATCGACGTCCGCTGAAGGAGGGGCAGCGGATCGTGCCGGAGGGCGGTGGCCGGGTCACCGAGCTCATGGCGCGTCCGCTCATCAATCTCTTCTTCCCCGAGCTGTCGGGGATCGTCCAGCCACTCTCCGGTGAGTACGCGGGGCGGCGCAGCCTGCTCGAGGCGCTCCCCTTCTTCAGCGGCTATGCGGTGGAGATCGGGCTGCTGGTGGACATCGTTGAGTCGGTGGGGCTGTCGGCCATCGGCCAGGTCGACCTGGAGCGGCGGATCCATCGCAACCAGCCGCTCGGCAACCTGTCCCAGATGTCGTTCACCATCCTGCAGGCGGCCATTCGCAAGCTGGAGGAGCGCCACAAGCTGGAGCTGCTCACCGAGATGGGTCGCGGCATGAAGCTGATCGGGCGCGAGGCCGATCGATTCAACCTCGAGGTGCGCCCGATCGGCGATCAGCTGCGCCCGCCGATGAAGACGATCCCCGCCTACATGGAGCGCCGCCGCGCGCTCGCCGAGCGCTGATCCGATGGCGGGCCCAGCCCTGCGGGTGGTGATCGCTCCCGACTCGTTCGGCGGTGCCCTCGACTCGGTGGCGGTGACGGCGGCCATCGCCAGCGGGTGGGAGCGGGCGAGGCCAGCTGACACGCTCGTCCGCGCGCCGATGGCCGATGGCGGGGAAGGGACGCTGGCGGCGCTGACCGCGGCCCTGGGCGACGCCGCGCGGCGGCGAACACTCGGCACCGTGGACCCCCTGGGCAGGCCGGTCGAGGCCGACTGGCTGCTCCTCGACGAGGGCCGCGCGGCGTTCATCGAGATGGCCGAGGCATCCGGCCTGGCGCGCCTGGCTGCCGGCGAGCGAGGCCCGGCCAGCGCGAAGGCCGCCTCGACCCGTGGGACCGGCGAGCTGCTGTGCGCCGCCCTGGATGCGGGAGTGGAGCGGATCACGATCGGGCTGGGCGGGAGCGCCAGCACGGACGGTGGCAGCGGGCTGATAGCCGCGCTCGGCGCTCGCCTGCTCGACGCAGGCGGGGAGGACCTGCCACCGGGTGGGGCGGCCCTTTCGCGATTGGCAGGCATCGACGCCACCGGCCTGGACTCCCGCCTGGCCGACGTCTCGCTGGTCGCCGCCTCGGACGTGACCAATCCCCTGTGCGGGCCGGCCGGCGCGGCCGCCACCTACGGACCGCAGAAGGGGGCCGATCCAGAGGCGGTAGCCGACCTGGATGCCGCGCTGCGCGTCTTCGGAGCGGCAATCGAGCGGGCAACCGGACGTGCGGTGGCGGACCTGCCCGGCGCTGGGGCGGCGGGAGGCACCACCGCGGCCCTCCTCGGCTTCACCAATGCCGTGGTCCGGCCCGGGGTGGAGGTGGTCGCCGAGCTGGTGGGACTGCCCGATGCGCTCGAGGCGGCCAACCTCGTGATCACCGGCGAGGGACAGGCCGACGAGCAGACGCTGGCCGGCAAGGCGGCGATGGGTGTGGCGCTACTGGCGCGTTCGCGGAACGCCCCGGCGGTCCTGCTGTGCGGAGGCGTGGGCCCGGGGATCGCGGCCCTCGAGGCCGCCGGCCTGTTTGCCCTCGTGCAGCCGATCCTCGATCACCCCGGCGACCTGGCCGAGGCGATGGCCGACACCGAGCGGCTGCTGGCCAACGCCGCCGAGCGGCTGGCAGCGACGATCGGGATCGGGCTGAACCTCGTCAGCGGCTGAGCGTGGCACCCCGCAGAGCCACCTCGCGACGGCGCGGACCGAGCCCACAGAAGCTCGCCGCGGACCGCCGGAAGCGCCGCCGCCTGGCGGAGGTGGCGCTCGAGCGGCTCGGCGAGCGATACGCCAACCCCACCTGGGCCGGTCCGCGACTGGACCCGGTCAGCGAGCTGGTGCTCACGATCCTTGCCCAGAACACCGCCGACATCAACTCATTCCGGGCCTTCACCGCCCTTCGGGCGCGGTATGGCTCATGGGACGAGGTACTGAACGCTCCGCTCGACGAGCTAACCGACGTGATCCGTCCGGGCGGCCTGGCCCCGACCAAGGCGCCACGCATCCATCACGCTCTGGCGGAGGTGCGCGGCGACACGAAGGGGACTTGGGATCTCTCCTTCCTCGGCGAGCTGCCGCTGGCGGCTGCCATCGTGCTCCTCTTCTGCTTCGGGAGACCGGCACTGCCGGTCGACACCCACGTCTTCCGGGTCGCAACCCGGCTCGGAATGCTGCCGCCGCGGACCCCGCTGCTGCGCGCTCACGACCTGCTCGAGGGAGTGCTTCGCGACGAGGAGGTCTATTCTTTCCACGTCGAGCTGATCCGCCACGGGCGGGACACCTGTCGCGCTCCCCGGCCGATCTGCGGGCTCTGCCCACTGACCGACGTGTGTGCCTATTTCGCGGCAGCGCAGCGTGGACGGCTACCGATCGCGCCGCCCCCAAAGGGCCCTCGTGAGGGCCCGGAGCGCTACCACGACGAGCTGATCCACGGTTGGGCGCCCCCTGAAGCGAGACCCGAATGAACAACCAGCCAAGAAACAATCGGAATGCCTCCATCATCGGCGTCGTCGTGGCGCTGGCGGTCGTGGCCGCCATCCTGGCCGTGGTGCTCCTCAACCGGGAATCGCCGCCGCCGGCGGCCAGCCAGTCGGCATCGGCCAGCCCGTCGGCCGGCGCCAGCCTCAACCAGGAGCTGCTCAGCCAGCGGCTCACGGTGCTGGTGATCGGCACCGATTCGAGCCAGGCGCGCCGCGCGCAGGGCCTCAACACGATCAACACCGACTCCATGATCCTTGCCAGCATCAGCGCCGACCAGTCGCAGGTGACCCTCATCAGCCTGCCGCGCGACACGGTTGACGTGCCGCTGCCGGACGGAAGCACCTGGTCGAGCAAGATCAACGCACTCGAGGCCGCGCAGGGCGTGGACGCGCTGGTCGGTGCCTTCTCGGAGCTGTTCGGCGTGAAGATCGACGGATATGTGCAAGTCGACATGGACGGCCTGGTGGCCCTGGTCGATGCCGTCGGCGGCGTAACGGTGAACCCCGCGCAGCCGCTCAGCGACCCGAAGGTGGACCTGGACATTCCCGCCGGCGAGCAGCATCTCGACGGGACGACGGCACTGAAATACGTTCGCACCCGGGTCGACATGGACTACGGCCGCGATGCACGCCAGCAGGAGGTGATCCTCCAGCTGGTGGCGGGGCTTGTCTCTCCCCAGGCCGATGTCGACGTCGCGGGCCTGCTCAACGGGCTTGACAAGCTCGAGACGGACCTGCCGATCGGCGACCTGCCGACGCTGATCGAGATCGGCCGCCGCGCGCAGAATGCAACTGTCACACGCCAGGTGCTTCAGCCGCCCGAGTTCATCAGCTTCGAGGGCGATCGTGGCGACGGGCGTGGCTACGTCCTCGAGCCCAATATCGAGGCGATCAGGGCCT